>DASTMZ010000070.1:0-12635 GCA_035713725.1 Micromonosporaceae bacterium | reverse complement strand
CCCCCCCCCCCCCCCCCCCCCCGGCCCGGTACGCGGCCCGCCGACCGGGGGTCAGAGGACGGCATCGGCGCGCCCGGTGGGATCGGGCCCGCGAATGCCCGATCCCGCAGCCTTGGCCGAGGCTGCCGTCTGTTCTGATCTTGAAGTTATTCGAACAACCGTTCGAACACATACACAGTAAACCCCGGGTACGACAAGACCGCAACCACCGGCGCGCGGCGAGCGCACAGGCGCCTTCAGGAGTCGGCCTGACCTGGGCTAACCTCCCGATGTGATCGCCACGGCCGAACGCGGACGCACCGCCGTCCGCCCCGCTGTCGGCGTCGTCATGGTGGTCACCTCCGGTGCACTCTTCGCCGTCAATGGCACCGTCTCGAAGCTGATCCTCGAGGCCGGCGTCGACGCACCGCGGCTGACCCTGCTGCGCGCAACCGGCGCCTGGATGGGGCTCACCGTCATCGCCTTCCTGACCCGACCGGGTCTCGCCCGACTCCGCGTCGTCGCCGCCGACCTTCCGCTGCTCATCACGTACGGCCTGGCCGGCTTCTTCTTCGTCCCAATGCTCTACTTCGTGGCGATCAGCCGATTGCCGGTCGGCATCGCGTTGCTGTTCGAATACACCGCTCCGCTGCTCGTCGCGCTGTGGGCCCGCTTCGGTCAGCGACAGCAGGTCAAGAGCCGACTCTGGTACGGCTTGGCCGGCAATCTCGTCGGTCTCGCATGCATCACCCAGTTCTGGCGCGCGAGCCTTCGCCTCGACACCATCGGTGTCCTGGCCGGCGTCGCCGCCGCCGGACTCCTGTGCTTCTACTACGTGCTGGGCGCCCGCGGTGTGACGCAGCGGGACACGGTGTCGCTGACCTGGTGGGCGTTCGGCATCTCAGCGGTTGCCGGGTTGGCCGTCGCCTCGGTCCGTCACGGTGCCCTGTTTCCCGCGCATGTCCTCGCCCGCGACTCGCACGGCGTACCCGTCTGGGCGCTTGCGATCTACCTCGTTCTCGGCGGCTCCATAGCGTCCTACCTGCTGGTCGCCGGTGCCCTTCGGCACCTGCCGCCGACCAGCGTCGGCATCATCGGCATGATCGAGCCGGTCATCGCGTCCGCGGTGGCGTGGCTCGTGCTTCGCGAACGCTTGTCGGCGGTTCAGCTTGTCGGCGGGGTACTCGTGCTGGTCGGCGTCGCGGTCGCGGAGACGGCGCGTACCGCCGGGCCTGGCGAGGCGGCCGAGATCCCGCCCGCGTAGCCGGCTTCCGCCGACGTCGGCCCCGAACCGTGGCGGTACCCACGGATGCGCAAGGATGGCGCCATGCACGCGAACGTACGTACCGTCCAGGACGCCCTCGTCGCGGCCGACGCGGTGGACGGCACCGGCGAGCCGAGCACCGTCAAGATGCTGCCCGACGCCGTGTCCACCGCCGCCCTGGCCGCCGCCGCGCTCGATGTCCAAGTGGGACAGATCGCCAATTCGCTGATCTTCGACGCGGATGGTGAGCCGTTGCTGGTGCTGACGTCCGGCGCGCACCGAGTGGATACGGCCAAGGTCGCCGCGACGATCGGCGTCGCGGCACTCAAGCGCGCCACGCCGGACTTTGTCCGTGAGCACACCGGCCAGTCGATCGGTGGCGTCGCCCCGCTCGGCCACGTCAAGCCGGTACGCACGCTTGTGGACACCGCTCTCGCGCAGTACGACGAGATCTGGGCGGCCGGCGGTATCCCCCACGCGGTGTTCCCGACCACGTATGCCGAACTCGTACGCGTCACCGGTGCTGCGCCGGTGGACGTGGAGTGACCGTCGCGTCCGGTTACGCTGGCGCGTAGGCCAACGGCGTACGCGACACGAGGTGACAGGTGTGCCCACGGATCGACCGTCCGGAATGCGGCTCGTCGCGTGGACACCGACGGACCTCGCGAACCGCCTCGACGACGTCATCGAGGTGTACGGCGAGGCCATGGGGTACGACGTCGCACTGCTGCACGCCCGGCGTGGGTACATGGCCTCACACGTCAGCCGGCCGGGTTTCCGTGCGGTCGCCACACTCGACGATCGCGGCCGGTTGCTCGGTTTCGGCTACGGGTACCTTTCCGAACGCGGGCAGTGGTGGCACGACCAGGTACGAGCGGCGATGCGCCGGGATGCCCGACATGCGTGGCTGACCGACTGCTTCGAGGTCGTCGAGTTGCACGTACGTCCGCCGGCGCAGGGTTTCGGTGTGGGCACCACACTGCTGACCGCGTTGCTTCGGATCGCGCCGGGCAGCCGTACGCTGCTGTCCACCCCGGAGGCCGACGAGCGCACGTCGCGCGCGTGGCGTCTCTACCGGCGATTCGACTTCGTCGACGTGCTGCGGCACTTCGTCTTCCCAGGCGACGACCGACCGTTCGCGATCCTGGGCCGATCGTCGCGGCTGCCGGACGGCCGGCCGCAGGCGTCCTGACCAGCGCGCGGCATCCATCGCCGTCAGCGCCGTCGTGTGAACAGAACCGACACCCGCCCGTGGTCAGGCGCGGCCGTCGCCACCGCCCGCCGCGCCACCGCCCGCCGACGAGCCGCCGCCTGCCGACGAGCCTGGGCCTGGCACGCCCGGACCTGGCACGCCCGGACCTGGCACGCCCGAGCCCGGCACGCCGGGGCCTGGCGCGCCGGGCGCCGCGTTGCCACCGTGGCCGGTTGCGATGTCGCCGGTGATCGGCCCGGTGCGGCCGGGTGCCGTGCCGTCAGACTCCGGCTCGCTCGTCTCGTGCACGGTCGGATCCGCGACCCGAACCCGGTCGGTCGACGCGTACTGCGATGTGTAGACGTTGATGCTTCGCTGTCCGGTCGCGACCGCGCCGCGGACCCGCGCACCGGCCTCGCCGAGTAGGTCATCGAGCGTCGGCTCGCGCAGCGCGAGGTCGCCGAACAAGTTGGCCGACTCTTCCGAACGAGACCACACCGTGTCGTCCGGTGTCCCGGCCCTGACCGCCGCCGGCCCGGTCGCTGAACTCGTCGGGACGTGGTCGCGTCGATTTCGATCGCGGGAATCGCCGGCCAGCGCCCCATCGGATCCGCGCTCGGCCGCCGCGGTCGACGGTTGATCCGTGTCCATGTCCTGGCGAGTCGTCGCGCGCGCGTCGAACCACCGCCGGATCGGACCGCGCGGCGGCGGTGTCGGGGTCGCGCGAGCGGACGCGGCCGGCGCGCCCGGACGCCGCCGAGCCGGTGGATTCGGCGCCGCCGGCGACACGGTGCGAGACATCGTCGCGGGCGGCGCCGTCGTGGGGGCCGCGGGCGGCGCGGTAGCCGGCGCCGCGTCGGCCGCCGCCCGTCGCCTCGGCCAGTCCTTGCCGGCCAGCTCGTGATGGATGCCAATGAGCAGTTGGGCAACGCCGATCACGCCGAGCACGATCCACGTCGCGGTCGCGAAGGCGGAGATTCCCGGCGGCAAATTCGGATCGATGAACCCGGCGACGTCGGCGAGCACCAGCCCACCAATCACGACCATGACACGTGTCGGCCGCTCACCGACGGTGACCGCGGTGATCTCCGTCATTCCGGCCGCGTTGGACCTCGACCGGATGTACTCGTGCAGCCAGGCCAGCGCGCCTGCGGTCACGACCACGGGACCGGCGGTGCCGACCCGCCACAGCGCGATGAGCCAACAGGCCTCACCGATGCGGTCGACAACCGCGTCGTAGACGTAGCCCAACCGGGTGGCGTGCCCGCTCAACACGGCCAACGCACCGTCCACGGTGTCGGCGAGCACGGCCAGCGCCACGAACGCGGCCGCCACGAGCATGCCGTTGGTGCCGATCGTCACCAGCACCGGCACCGCCGCCGAAGCGAGCAGTCCGATGCCGGTGACCGTTCCCGCTTGCACATGCCAACTGCTGAGCGGGCGTGCGAACTCGAAGCCGATGCGCAGCCAGGCTCGTACCCACGGCCGCGCTTGCCGGGGGTCGGCACCGCCGTGCAGGCCGGCCCAGTCGACGGCGTACTGGTCCCACGTCACCACCGCCACTGCCACACCGTCCTCAGGCGCGCACCGGGGCGAGGTCGCGCCACAGTTCGCGGGTGGCCGTAGAGCGGTTCAGCGTAATGAAGTGGATGCCCGGTACGCCCTCGTCCAGCAGTCGCCGGCACATCTCGGCCATCTGCGCCATGCCGAGTCGACGCACTGCCTTCGGATCGTCGGCTATCGGCTCGAACTGGGCGGCGAGCACCGGTGGAAACGGCGCGCCGGACAGCGTTTCGCTCTTCGCGATGGTGTTGATGCTCGTCACCGGCATGACACCAGCGACGATCGGTGTGTCGCAGCTGGCCGCCGCGACACGGTCGCGCAGTCGGAGATAGTCGTCGGCGTCGAAGAACATCTGCGTGATGGCGAAATCGGCACCGGATCGGCACTTCGCAACGAAGTTGCGGGTATCCGACTCCACGTCGTTCGAACGCGGGTGCTTGTACGGGAACGCCGCCACGCCGACGCTGAAGTCACCCGCGTTGCGGACCAGCTCGACAAGCTCGGACGCGTACGTGAGACCGCGCGGATGCGGGATCCAGTCGCCGCCCGGGTTGCCCGGCGGGTCGCCCCGAATCGCAAGGACGTTGCGCACTCCGACGTCGGCGAGCCGGCCGACGACGTTGCGCAGCTCGGCGATCGAGTGATTCACCGCGGTCAGGTGCGCCATCGGCAACAACGTCGTGTCGGTGGCGATGCGCTCGGTCGCGGTGACGGTCGTGTCGCGGGTCGAGCCGCCGGCGCCGTACGTGATCGACACAAATGACGGGTGCAGCGGCTCGAGCTGACGAATCGCGCGCCACAGCTGCGCTTCCTGCTCGTCGTCCTTGGGTGGGAAGAACTCGAAGGAGAACGTCGGCTCGGGAGCGCGTACGAGCTCGCCGATGGCGGGATGTCCACCGGGCATCACGGACGGCAGTCCAAGGGCCACGCCATGACTGTAACCGGCCGGGCGAGTCTGTCCCGCCCAGAGTCCCGGCAGATGGCGCCGTGATCCCGTCATTCACGCATCACCGGCCGCGGTCGCAGCCCCGCACGCCTCGATGAGCGCGCGCTCGGCCAGTCGCCGACCCGGACATGGCCAGACGTGCCCGCACACACGGCAGCGGACGAGTACGCCGGCCGGAAAGCCGGGGGAATGTGCCCGGAACAGGCAGATTGCGACGCGCCACAGCATCGCGTGCCGAACGTCCTTTGGTGGCAGGTCCGGTGGATCGGTGAGATCGAACGGCAGATCAGCCACGGCGGCTCCCTCCGGTATGCCCGGCGTCTGGTGTCGAGCCAACCGCGCCTGGATGGTGTCGGGAGGGGCCAGGCGAGGGGGGCCATTCGAACATCCGTACGGAAATCGACGCACCCTTGCGTCACCATCGATCCGTACGCGGGAACCGCTTGCGTAGCGGAGTCGGGGAGTGGCGATGACGCAGACTGTCAGCCCGTTGGGCGTCTTCGAGATCAGTACGTCGCCGGGCCGTTTGATCGCCGCCGCGCGACACCGGCTCGGGTGGTCGCAGCGGTCCCTGGCCCAGCGGGTGTGCGCAGTCGCGGGTGTCCCGACGGTCAGCCGCCACGAAGTGTCGCGCTGGGAGCGGGATGTCCGGCTGCCATCGGCGTACTGGCGACGTCCGCTGGCCGTGGCGCTCGGGCTGCGCGCGCACGACCTCGAGCGAGCGGTAAGGCGGTTCCGGTCCCGTCGAACTCGTGCGCTAGCGGCAAGCGCGTCGACGGAGTGGCCGTGGCGTGTCGTCGAACGCCACGTGATCGACGGCGTTCATCGCGCGCCGATATCAATGCCGACCGCGAGTGTTAGCGCAGCACCTGCCGGAAGGACGCGTAGTGATCGGCGGTGTAGTAGACATCGCCATCTCGGCCAACCACGAGCCGACGCGCCCCGCGGTCCGACTCGCCCGGTGTTGGCACCGTGTATTCGCGGTAGTAGCCCGTGTCGTGCTTCGGCAGCAAGCCTTCGACGTTCTGGAAAACGGTGCCGTCCTGGCGGTAGGGGAACGGTCCACCGGCATCGATCAGCGTCAACACGTGAAGCGCCTCGGGTGGCAGCGCTGACACGGGCACGGTCGGCAGGCCGGAACTCGGCGTTTGCGCCGCCGCGGTCGCAACGGTCGGCGGCGCTACCGTTCCGGCACCGCAGGCCGCCACCGCCAAAGGGACGCACAGGGTCGCGAAGGCCGCCAACACCACGGCAATCCGCCGGAGGTGGCCGCGACGATCCGACGCCGGCGTGCCAGCCAGGCAGGCGCGTCTCATTGGTGCTTCGCCCCTCGTCGGGCGCCATCCCCGGCCATGGGGAGCCGATCCAAGCCGCGACGGCCGAGCCAGACCCAGACGGACAAGGTGACCAGGACCAGCGTAAAGCCGAAGAACAGATCCTCCACCGGGGCGAATGCTATGTGCACACCGATGATCGCGTGTGGGTCGTAGCGCACGACTCCCACGCCGGTCAGCACACCGTTGGCGAGCAACTGCGCGACCAGCACGATCGGGTAGGTCAACCAGAAGACCTGCCGTGTCACGAGCCGGGTACGCAGGATGGCGAGATCGACGGCGAGCGCTCCCGCCACGCCGACCAGTACGGCGACGGTGTACGTCACGGCTCGTCACCGCCGATGCGCTCGTCAACGGCACGCTCGCGTGGCTGCTCGTCGCCGGCCGGGGACCTGCTGCCTCGAACCGCGCGGACCGCTTCGAAGCCGAGGATCGACGCGGACGGCACCACGATGAAGAACAACAGCTCTTCGATCGGCAGATGGCCGGGCAGGGAAAGCCCGGTCACCCAGGCCTGGTCATAGTGCCAGTGTCCAGCGGCGATGGCCGCGACGTCCCATCCACCGAACAGCAACACAATGACGCCGACCGTCAGCCCGAGCCTGCGCCACCGGCGCAGCACGTTTACGTGAAGCACCGGCTCAACCCAGAGCGCCCCGCACGCACAGCCGACCAACACGGCGAGATACGTGACGTGGCGCATCAGGGCAGGCTAGAAGCCCAGCGCCTGGGCGCGCCGCTTCACCTCGGTGGCGAGCGGACCACTCAGGGCGCCCGCCGGCGTACCAGGCAACGACGTGTCGGCGGTGAACAGCCACCGCATGGTCTCTTCGTCGTTGTACCCAGCGTCGTGCATCAGATTGAGTACGCCTGGGAGGTGCTTGCGCACGGTGGCGTTCGCGACGAGCTCGGACGGGACCTGCAGCACTCCGTCACGGCGGGCGGCGATGAGCTCCCGATCGCGGATCATCTGGTGGACCCGCGTCACCTTCACGCCGAACCTCTCGGCGATGTCCGGCAGTGTCAACCACTCGGCGGGTGCGGCGACCGCTCTGGCGGTCATCGATTCACTCACCGTTACACGATGCCATGACCGCGCCGGTTGTGGCGAAGGCAACGACGATCGGCGCGTCGCCGACGTCTGCCCTGGTCTCGATGGTTCCAGGGGCATGCCGCGAGGTCTTGGCCCCGGGCCGGGTGGCCGAGGATGAAGGCGCCGCAGTCCGCGATGGCAAGGTGCCGACGCATTGTCGCTCGCGCGCGGTCGATCGCCGTCGACGTCACGTCGCGTTTCGACCGGTGGCGCCTCGGGCTGGATGTGGAGTTCGCCGAGTATGACGCGTACCGCCATCAGACTCGGTACCGGACTCGGGCGAGCGCGATCGCCGCGTTCGCCCTTCTCGCGATCGTGGTGACGGGCATTGTCCTGCTCGTCGGGGTCGCGAGAGGCTCGGCCGCGGTCCAGCCGGTCGGCACGGCACCGTCGCCGGCCTCGGCCGCCGCGCCCGAGCCGCCCGAGCCGCCCGAGCCGCCCGACTTGGCCGGCGGCCGGGTCGGTACCGCTGCCGCAGCGGCCTATGAAGACCCAGCTAGTTGGGCCGACACGCGACACTCGCACTCGATCCCGTCGACGCCCATACCCGGCGCCGCTTAGACTGCCAGCCGATGAGTACGAGGGTCGCGGACAACTGGATCGGTGCGCTCGTCGACGGGCGCTACCGGATTCGTGGACGCGTCGCGACCGGCGGCATGGCGACCGTGTACACCGCGACCGACGAGCGCCTCGAGCGCACCGTGGCATTGAAGATCATTCACCCGAGTCAGGCCGACGACCCGCGTTTCGTGGAGCGGTTCACATGGGAAGCGAAGACGATCGCTCGTCTGACCCACCCGAACGTCGTCGCGGTCTACGACCAAGGTACGCACAACGGGCTGCCGTACCTGGTGATGGAGTACGTACGCGGCAAGACGCTACGCGACATGCTTGCCGAGGAACGGCGCATGCCGCCCGCTGAGGCGCTGCCCATACTCGAGCAGATGCTCGCGGCGATCGCGGCGGCGCACCGCTCGGGTGTCATCCATCGCGACGTAAAGCCGGAAAATGTCCTGATCGCGATGTCGCCGACCGGCACCAACCTGGCCGACGCGGTGGTGAAGGTGGCCGACTTCGGGCTGGCCCGAGCGGTCGAGGCGAGCGCCGACGACGGCGAAGGCCAGCTTCTGGCGACCGTCGCCTACGTGGCGCCTGAGCTGGTCAGTGATGGCGAAGCCGACCCGCGCTCCGACGTCTACTCGGTCGGCATCGTGCTGTTCGAGATGCTCACCGGCCGGGTGCCGTACGACGCGGCGAAGCCGATCGACGTCGCGTGGGCACACGTCGACCAGGACGTACCGCCGCCGTCCAAGTACGTTCCGGGTCTCCCGGCCGGCATCGACGAACTCGTCCAGCACGCCACCCGCCGGGATCGATCGGCGCGTCCGAGCGACGCCGGTGTGATGTTGACCGAGGTTCAGGCCACTCACGATCGGCTCGACGGACAGTCGGCGCTTTCCGACAAGACGGTCGCCGCGCCGACGGTCGCGGTCGGCCTGCTCGGTTCCGCCGCGGGATCGCGCGTCGGCCGGCGCCGCGGCGGCACCGAAAGCGGTACGTCGCACAGTCGCTCGCGCCGTGGCGGCAACGCCGGCGGGAGTTCCGGCGGCTCGGACGGCGGACGGCCGTCCTGGTCGCGACTGCCGGATCGGAACCGCGAGCGAAGCGCGGGCCACACCGGCGCTGGGCCGAGCCGCGCAAACGCATCGACCCGTACGTACGGTCACGACTGGGCCGGTACCCACGGCTTCATCGGCTGGTTCGACCGATTGATGTCGCGACGAAACGGACGCCGGACGTTCTTCGCGTCGCTTGCCGTGCTGGCGCTGGTCGTCTCGCTGACCGGCTGGTGGTTCGGGTTCGGCCGGTACACGACGACGCCGCAGCTCGTCGGGCAGACGCAGGCGCAGGCCGCTGCGATGGCGCACAAGCTCGGCTTCGAGGTGCGTTACGGGACGCCGTTGTTCGAGGAGAAGATCCCGAAGAACACCGTGGTCACCCAGCAACCCGGTCCAGACGTCCGAATCCGTCGGGGTGCGGCAATCACGCTGACGTTGTCCCGCGGTCCGGAGCGGTACACCGTTCCGAACGACGTCGGCGAGAGCTTTGACACCGTACAAAGCGATCTGACGCAGCTGAAGATGCAGATCAAACGGACCGACGCGTACAGCGACACGTATCCGTCCGGCTACGTGATCTCGCTGTCGCCGAAGCCGGGGACCGTCGTGCCACCGAACACGCAGGTCACCGTGCAGGTCAGCAAGGGCAAGGCACCGATCACGGTGCCAAACGTACGCGGGCTGGACTTCAACACGGCCAGTCAGCAACTGACCGCGCTCGGCATGGTCGTGGCGCAGACGCAGGCCGCCAACGCGGCGCCCGCCGGGCAGGTCTTCGATCAAAAGCCGCCGGCCGGCTCCGGCGCGGTGCCGGGCGACACGGTCATCCTCTCGGTCAGTACCGGCCCGCCGCAGCTGCAGGTGCCCGACGTGACCGGGCAGACCAAGGACCAGGCCACCAAGACGCTTCAGGACGCGGGATTCCAGGTCGTCGTCGTGGTTGAGATCCCAGGTGGCGTCGTACGGCAGCAGAACCCGCCGCCCAATTCGACGGCACCGCAGGGCAGCCAGGTCCAGATCTGGGTGCTGCCCTGACCCTGGCGGTCGGTGCCGGGAAACAAAGCTGGGTACGTCATCCCAGGTCACCGTGCAGATCAAGTCCGTGAGGCGCAGCACACGAGTGTTGCCAAACCCGGCCCGTTAGGGCAACCTTACTGAGGTTGGCCTTGCCTAAGTGGTCATCGGTAAACGACCACCGCGATCGGCGCGATCACCCGGACCGGAGGGCGCATGTACACGTGCATCTGCGAACGCGTACGGGAGTCCGACGTACGCGCCGCGATCCGCCGTGGCGCGCGTACCGAGGAGTCCGTCGGCGACGCCTGCGGCGCGGGTACCGGCTGTGGCACGTGCCTCGATCGCATCTGCGAGCTGATCGAGGACATCGAGGGCGAAGATCGCCTGGTACGCGTGCCAATCGCCGCCTAATCACCCGAATTCGCTTAGGCTTCGGCGTAACCGACGCGTGGGGGTTCACGGCATGCAGGGCGATGCCCGGGTCATCGAGTTCCTTAACGAGCAACTGACCGCGGAGCTGACCGCGATCAACCAGTACTTCCTGCACGCCCGTATGCAGGAAAACTGGGGGTTCACGACGCTCGCCGCCCACACCCGCGCCGAGTCCATCGACGAGATGCGACACGCGGAGGTCCTCACCGATCGCATCTTGTTCCTCGACGGACTGCCGAACTACCAGAAGCTCTTCGCGCTGCGCATCGGCGAGACAGTGCCGGAGATGTTCCGGTGCGACATGCAGATCGAGGTCGAAGCGGTGGACCGGCTGCGGCGCGGCGCCGAATACATGCGCTCGGTCGGCGACATCACCTCGGCGAAGGTGTTCGAGGACATCCTTGCCGACGAGGAACACCACATCGACTACCTGGAGACCCAGCTCGGTCTCATCGAAACGCTCGGCGAGCCGCTCTACCTGCAGAACGTCACGAAGCACCCGGACCCCGAGTAGCACCAGGCATACCGGCCGTCGGTGGTCGGGGCTAGCGTGACCGCATGGCGCAGTCGGCGTTCACGGATCCCCGGGTGCTGGTCGGCGACGCATATCGCGACCCGGCGAAGCTGGCCGCTCGGACCGCGATCTACGCGTACCAGACTCCGCGGTTCGACCTGGTCCGCGAGGTGGTCGGCCGACTGCGCGGGGTGGCCGGCCCGGTGCTCGACGTGGGTTGCGGACCCGGCCGATACACGCAGGCGCTGCGTGCCGCCCAGGCGGCGCGGCCGGTCATCGCTTGTGACCTGTCCGGCGGCATGGTGTCCGTCGCGGGACCGCCGGCCGCCGTGACGAACGTTTCTGCGCTGCCGTTCCGCACGGACGCATTCCACGCCGCGCTCGCGCTGCACATGCTTTACCACGTCGAGCACCCGGACACCGCACTGGCCGAGCTAGCCCGCGTCACAGCCGGCTTCGTCTTGATCTCGACCAACGCCGACGGCCACAAGCGGGAGTTGCTCGACGTCCACGCGCAGGCCGCCGCCGATGTCGGAATCACGATCGACGGCCCTGTCGACACCGCGACACGGTTCAACCTCGATGAGGCGGAGGTCGCCGCGCGTCGCCACTTCCGGGACGTGGACCGCAACGATCTCATCGGTACGGTCGCGGTGCCCGACGCCGCGCCGGTGGTCGCGTTCATCGCGTCGACCGCACCGTGGTACGGCGACTCGGCCGCCTCCGACGCGGTCCTGGCGCGCGTTGCGACCCGCGTGTCCGACATCATCGCGCGGGACGGAGCATTCCGATTCCGCAATCATCTGGGCTTCCTGGCATGTCGGTAGGCCGCTGTGGATCCCTGGCATGACGACGACGGCGAGGCGTCGGGCGGTCGGCCGCCGCATGGGCCGTCCAACTGGGGCTGTGCGCTCGCCGCGATCATTGGCAGCGTGGCGGTCATTGTTGCGATCGTGATCGGGCTCGCGATCGCCAACGGGATCGCCAGCGACGTGTTGAAGGAGCTGAGATGACGGTCTCGATCGAGCCACTGGACAGCGCGCGATGGCCGGATCTCTGCACGCTCTTCGGCGCCGGGGGCGCCAATAGCGGCTGCTGGTGCATGTGGTGGCGGCTGCGCGCCAAGGACTGGTCGGCGGGCGCGGGCGCCGCCGCTCGCAAGCCGGAGACCGGCAACAAGGCGAAGTTCGAGCGGATCGTCGCGAGTGGCGAGCCGACTGGCCTGCTCGCCTACGTGGACGGCACGCCGGCGGGCTGGTGCGCGGTGGCGCCGCGCGAGGCCGTACCCACGGTTGTTGCGCTCGACCACGATCGCGCCGACCGATCCGGACGAACCCGGCGTGTGGTCGGTGAGCTGCTTTTTCATCGGCCGCAAGCATCGCCGGGCGGGGCTCGCACACGCGTTGCTCGACGCGGCCGTCGGATGGGCGGCCGAGCATGGCGCGCGCGTCGTCGAGGGCTATCCGGTCGAGACAGGTGGCGTCCGCAGTGCGTCCGGCGACTACTTCACGGGTACGGTCGGCCAGTTCAAGCGCGCCGGATTCGCAGCGCAGCCGAACCCAAACCCGGGCAAGCGAATCGTCATGCGCCGAGCGGTGGTGCCGGCCGATCGAACAACGTCTGCGCCCATGTCTTGAACGCCGAGTCGGGCGCAAGCGCGCAGTAGCGCCGGAACTGGTCGA
>DASTMZ010000069.1:0-4513 GCA_035713725.1 Micromonosporaceae bacterium | reverse complement strand
GTACGCAACGCGCCGCGCTGATAGTCGTCCAAGTCCATGCAGGACATTGTGGACCAAGCCTTAACGGGACACTGTCGTAGCGACACTGAACCGCACCGATCCGAAGACCGATGCGGTTCATGTGCAAGATCCAAAACGTGGAGCCGAGGGGACTCGAACCCCTGACCCCCACACTGCCAGTGTGGTGCGCTACCAGCTGCGCCACGGCCCCTTGATGCCCGGGTGCCCGGGCACTCGGGCAATGGTACACAGCGGCCCGATGGCGGTCACTTCACGGTGCCAGCCCACCAGATCGCCGCCGGCCTTCCAAGATCAGCGCCGATGAGTAGCGTCAGCCGCGAGGCGCAATCTGATCAGCCGATGAGTAGCGTCAGCCGCGAGGCGCAATTCAATGCGACGCGGTGCCGGGGAACCGCCACTCCAGCCGGTAGCGCGCTTGGAGCGCGGGCGCTCGGACGAGCCAGTAGAAGACGCTGCGATCGCCGGCCCGACGGCTGTGCTCCGCGGAGCCGAGCGGCACGGCTTCGCCGGTCAGCGACCCGACCGTGCCCCATACCACCGGCTCCATCGTGGTCGGGAAGTCCAGCTCCATGGCGATCTCCCGGGTCGGCAGCCGGATCGCCCGCTGGAACCACGGTCCGAACTTGAGTTCCGGCACCCGGTAGCCGTAGTCGATCGCGGCCCGCCGGCCGGCGTAGAGCGGGAACCGCCGCTCCGCGTTCTCGAACTTCAACCAAAGTTCCTTGGTGTTGTCCGCGTCGTACGTGGGTTGCCAGGTCATCGGTTCGCCGTCCGGGCCGTACCCGGCGAAGTTCAGCTCGGACCACGTCAGCGGCGCACCGTGGTGCAGTCGCGCGGATCGGCGCGGGTGATCCGGGTAGCGATCGACCCGGATGCGCACCGGATAGCGCACCACCGGGTCGGGGCCGGCGTTGTAGAGGTGCCGCCGCACCCGTACGTGATACGTGCCGGCCCGAAGGCTGAGCGACGCGTATTCGCGTTCCACCACGAGACCGCTGCCGGGCGGTACCCACAACTCCTGCTCCGGCGACTGGCTCGGCGCCGGCACCGCGTGGCGCAGGGTGTTGTACGTCGCGAAGCTCTGCCAAATCACGCCGCCGGTGCGCAACACGCTCTCGGCACGGCGTGCGAAGTCCTCCGTCGGCCGGTGCCGGCCACCCTCGATATGGCTCACGTACGACGGGTCGAACCCCATCTCGCTCGCGAGCGCTCGCTTGGTCAGTCCCCGCTGCGTACGCCAGCGCGTTAGCTGTTCGGCGAAAACGTCGGACGCTAGTTGCAGCGGAGAGGAAGTCATAGGGCGCCTCGCCGAACGGTCGGGACGGGTGGGCAGACCGTGACGGTGCCGTCACGGCCGGTGCCAGTCTCTCGCACGGTTGGTCGGTATGCCCGAAACGACGCGCCTCAAGTCGTGACGAACCCGCCCATTGCCGCCCACCTGCGGGAAGCTGCGCGAAGTCGCGCGAAGCCAGGCGAAACCTATGCCTTCGGGCAGGTGACCGGCGTGTCCCACGTCCATCGGACGTCCCACAGCACGACGTCGTCGACCGCCCGACCGCTGCCGATCAACCGGTCCATGCTGGAGCGGATGTCGGTCGCGCGGGCCGCCGTCGTGTCAAGCACAACGATCGACGTGTGCCAGAAACGGAAGTCGCAGATCGCTTGCGTGGTCCAGTAGCTCGTGTCGCTCGGCAACGCCCACGTGCCGATGCCGATCGATCCCATGACCTGCTCGGTGGTACGCAGCTGTGGGCCGTACTGCCCGACCTCTTGCGACGGGTCACCGTGCTTCGGCTTGCCGTCCGGGCCGAGGAAGTAGCCACCCGGTATGGAGAAGTCCAGTCCAGCGTCCAGTGCCCACCGCATGTACGGGATCGAGCTGTCCTCGTAGGGCGACGCGGACATGACGCTCGAGCCGGCCGGTACATACGATCGCCAGTCCCCACTCGTGAAGAAGCGCGGGGTGGTCGGCAAGGGCGCGACCGGTACGGATCGCGGCAGCACGAGAATGATCGAGGCGACCACGGCAGCCATCGCGGCTACCGCGGCACCGACCCGGAACGTCTGTTGCCCGTCGACGTTCCGTAGCACCGGAAGGCACTCGCGCACGGCGAACGCCACCAGCAGACCGACTATCGGCAACACGACCATCGCGAGGCGGCTCGGCAACACGCTGTCGAAGAGCGCGCGATTGCTGAGGTAGCGCCACAGCGAGAGCGCCGGGTGTGAGTGGTTCGGGTCGCGGAACACGACGGCGTTCCCAAGCGACGCCCAGGCAAAGAGCACACTGATGATGCCGAGCGCGCGCACCTCCGGCCGGCGGCGCCACAGCGCAATCATGACGCCGACCGACACCAGCACGAGCGGCCAGCCGAGGAACGAATTCTCCTCGGTCTGCGTGGCGAGCTTTAGATTCCCCGCCGGATCGCCGAAGTGCGAAAGCTCCGGCAGCGTGACGTAGGACTGCAGCGGCAGCCGGTAGGGCCAGCCCTCCAACCACGTAGGAAGGCCGCTGAAATGCTGCGGGCCGTAGAACTGGAAATACAGCGGGTACGCGACGAGGACCGCGCCGAGCACGCCGGCCGTCGCAAGGCCCGTCACCACCGGTGCCGCCGCGCCGCGTGCCGCCGCTGGTCGGAACGCGAGATAGATCAGTACGAACAGCGTGCCGGCCAGCGCCGTCAGGAACAGCACTTCTTCGTTGATGAAGACTTGGTAGGTCGCGAGCGCTCCGAGGATCAACCCGTCACGGACCGGCCGTCGAGAGCCGCGCAAGGCAAGCGCACGCCACAGGATCAGCGGGACGAGGAACCCGGCCGTCAAGTTCGGGTGAGCGTTCGCGTGGGTCACGATGCCCGGCCCGAAGCCGCACACCGTGCCGCCCACGAACCCGGCCAACCGACCGCCGACGAAGTGCCGCGATATGACGTAGTACCAAGCGAATGCGGTCCCAGCGAGACCGAGCATGATCAGCAGTACGAACGTCGGACCTGCGCCGAACAACGCCGTCACTGGCGCAAACGGAAGCGACAGCCCGAGTAGTCCGGTGTTCGACATCAGGTTCACGCCGAGCGGCGCGTTCAGCTGTTTGGCAAACAGCGGGTTGTCGCCGTGTGTGAAGACCCGGAGGCCATGGACCAGCATCCATTCGAAGAACGTCTGGTCGGTGCCGTTCGCCGCGGTGGTGTAACCGAACGGGTCACGCCACATCTGTGACGTGACAAGGTATCCGCCGACGAGGAAGACGAACGCGACGATCGCATCGGTCCGATTCCACCGCATCCGTGGCCGGCCGGGTCGATCCGCATCGCTTCGGACCACCCGACGGACGGTCCGTCGCCGTACCAGTCCCATTCGGTGGGAGCGCGGCGCATCCGGCCGGCGGCCGCCGTCGGTGGTCGACTCCGGCGGCTCCGGCGCGGATTGATCCTCCGGTCGCGGCACGACGGGTGGCCTTACCACCGACGAGCGAGTCTGACTCTCGACCGGGGTCGAGAGGTCGTCACTCATCGTGAACTCCGGCTACCGGCTGCCGCACACTGCGCGATGCTACCCGAGCGAGCTTGGCGAGCCGCCGACTCGACAGCGGAGCACCCGTCCACCATCCGGCCACGTTGCCTGGTCGCTGGCACCGCTCGATCGCCGGCCATCGGATCGGCCGGTCCGGCCTCGGCAATCCGCAGCCCGTCGCTTGGTATCCCCGCAGTCCCGTCTAGCCCGGCACTCGGGCCACGGCGAAGACCGACTGGCCGAACGGCGGCTTGACGACAGACTCGGCCATCTTCGTAAGGGGCAGCACGACACGATCGTAAATCTTGACCATGCCGCCCTCCTTTGGCGTGAGCTTGAAGATGCTCGTCGCGGCGTAGTAGCCGATCAGACCGAGCGCGTTCGCGTAGTGCAGGCGCTCAACGCGCAGGCCGGCATCCGTGAGCGCGGCGTGCATGGTCTTGCGCGTATAGCGGCGGACATGTCCGGTGGCGACGTCGATCGGGCTCATCGCGAACATGAACGCGGGCACGATCAGCACGACCGCGCCGCCCGGCCGCACCAAGCGAGAAATGCTGCGCAACGCGCCGACGTGGTCCTCGATGTGCTCGAGAACGTTGTACGACACGGCTGAGCTGTAGTGACCGCGCTCCTCGGTGGGCAGCAGGATCTCGCGCACCGCAACGCCCGGGTGATCGACCATCCGTTCCTTCAGCCGCACCAGTCGCTCCGGATCGGCTTCGGTCGCGGTGAAACGCGGGATGCGGTCGGCCCACTCGAGCGCGTAGTCGCCAAGGCCGCTGCCGATTTCGATCGGATCGTCGCCGAGATATGGCATGGCGAGTTCGACGAACCAACGCCGGTGGTTGACAGCGGTCGCCAACCCCTCAAGGACCTCAGACTGCACCTGCTGGTCGCCGGCGATCTCCGCCATTCGCGTCCTCCTGTTCTGGCCTGGCAGCTGAGCACGCGAGCGCCGCCAGCGGTGGTGTGGGCGGTGGAA
>DASTMZ010000068.1:0-41718 GCA_035713725.1 Micromonosporaceae bacterium | reverse complement strand
CCGGTCACGTCCACGATCGTCGACGCGGTCGAGTCCGCGCACGGGCCGCCGTCGAGGTAGATCGAGACCGCGTACCCGAGTTGTTCCTGCGCGTCCTTCGCGGTCATGGCCGGCGGCTGTCCGTGCTTGTTCGCGCTGGTGACCGCCATCGGGCCGGTCTCGCGAAGCACCTCGAGCGCGATCGGATGCAGCGGCATGCGCAGCCCGACCGTGCCGTTCGTGTCGCCGAGGTCCCACTGCAGGCTCGGCGCGTGCTCGACCACGATCGTCAGGCCGCCCGGCCAGAACGCGTCGACAAGATCGCGCGCCACCTGCGGCATGCTGAACACCAGCCCGTCGACGGTCGACCGCAACCCGACCAGCACTGGCGGCGGCACATTGCGGCCACGGCCCTTCGCGTTCTGCAGGGCGGTGACCGCCCACTCCTTGAACGCATCGGCGCCGATCCCATAGACCGTGTCGGTCGGCATCACCACCAGGTCGCCGCGCTTGACCGCGTCGATCGCGGCCTGCACGCCCCGGTCACGCTCGGCCGCGCGCCGGCAGTCAAACACCATCACGGTGGTCAAGTGTGCCATTGCGGCCGCGGTTCGCCGCGGCGCGGGGCAGCGCGACTCAGCGAGGCGCGCGCCGCGCCGTGGTGAACCGTGGCCGCCGGGTCAGATCCGTGTGCATCTCGATGTCACTGAACACGCCGGCGCCCGCGAATAGATCCGCGACCGCGTGCCGGTGCGACACGTCGTGCTCGATGCCGACCCATCCGTGGGTACGCAGAACCGCACCGGCCCGCGTCACGACCGGACGGATCACGTCCAGCCCGTCCGGACCACCGAACAATGCCGGCGCCGGATCGTAGGCGGCCACCTCGGGTTCCAGCGGTGTCCCGTCCGGAAGGTACGGCGGGTTGCACAGCAACAGGTCGACGCCATCGTCGAGCTCGCGCGTGGTGGCCGGATCGGTCACGTCGCCGACGATGACCTCGATCGGGCGATCGCCGGCGCTCGCTCGCGCAGAAACGTTGCGCCGAAGCCAGTCCAGCGCGTTCGGGTCCTGTTCCACCGCGTACACCCGGGCGGTTGGGAGCGCGTGCGCGACGGCGAGCGCGATGGCACCCGTACCGCTGCAGAGATCGACCGCGACCGGCGCGGGCGGCAGGTCACGTTCCAGACCCCACGCCACGAGCAGCTCGGTCTCCGGTCTCGGTACGAATGATCCCGGCCCGACCAGCACGTCGATGTCGCCGAACGCCACGGATCCGATCAGGTGCTGGAGCGGCACGCGCCTCGTCCGGGCCACGATCAGGTCCTCGAAGGCGGCGCGCTGGGCCGGCGTGAACGCGTCGACGAGCAGCAGCCGGCCGCGGGGTACGCCCAGCACGAACGCGGCGAGCAGTTCGGCATCGGTACGCGGTGCGGGCACGCCGGCCGACGCCAGCCGGCGGGCGGCGGCCACCAGAGCCGGCCGGAGCAACAACCCGTCGTCGGTCACGGGGCCAGGTACGCGAGGCTGCCGCGAATGCTCAGCCGCGAGCCGCGCGGGAGTTACGGGCGCCGCTCGGCACCGCGCTGCGGAGGACGTTGGCGAGTTCGGCGCGCTGCGCGGCGCGCTCCCGGTCGGCGAGCACCGCCTGCCAGGCGTTGTCCCGTGCACTCGGTCCGCCGAGCATGCGGCGCACCAGGCCGGACGCGAAGGTGATCACCACGCGCGGCGCGGCGGTGATGTCCACCGTACGCCCGCTGCTGGTCGGTGACGCTGGCATGACGCTGCTCCCGAGGAAGGACGAAACTCTGGCAATCGGACCCCAGGGCCCGCGGCACACGTTTCGCTATGATGACACACCCGTCACGCTCTGTGAAATCGGCCCGAGCGGCCGGCGTCAGCGCCGGGAGAGGTGCTCCTCGCCCGCCAACCGAGCCGCCCGATCCGCCTCTACCAGGGCGTCGAGGACCCCGTCGAGATCACCGCCGAGCGCCAGATCAAGGTTGTACGCGGTATAGCCGATGCGGTGATCTGAGACACGGTTCTGCGGAAAGTTGTACGTACGGATCCGCTCCGAGCGGTCCACCGTCCGCACCTGAGCCTTGCGGGCGTCGGAGGCGGCCGCCGCCGCCTGCTCCTCGTAGAGCGCGGCAAGCTTGGCGCGCAGCATTCGCATGGCCCGGTCCTTGTTCTGCAGTTGCGAGCGCTCGTTCTGGCAGGACACCACGATGCCGGTCGGCAGGTGCGTGATGCGCACCGCGGAGTCTGTCGTGTTCACGCTCTGCCCGCCTGGGCCGGACGACCGGAACACGTCGACGCGCAGGTCCTTCTCGTCGACGGTCACCTCGGTGTCCTCCGACTCCGGGGTGACGAGCACACCGACCGCCGACGTGTGGATGCGGCCCTGGGACTCCGTCGCGGGTACGCGTTGCACCCGATGTACGCCGCCCTCCCACTTGAGGCGCGACCACACGCCGTACCCGCCCTCGGGTACGCCCTTCGTCTTGATCGCGACCGCGATGTCCTTGTACCCGCCGAGGTCCGATTCCTGCGAGTCGAGGACCTCGGTCGCCCAGCCGCGCCGCTCCGCGTACCGCAGATACATGCGTACGAGATCTCCCGCGAACAGCGCCGACTCCTCGCCGCCTTCGCCGGCCTTGACCTCCAGGATCAAGTCCTTGGCGTCGTTCGGGTCGCGTGGCGCGAGCAGCTCGGCGAGACGTTCCTCGATCGGGGTGATCGTCTCTGCCAGCGCATCCGCCTCGGCACCGAACGACGGTTCCTCGGCGGCCAGCTCCCGCGCGGCATCGAGGTCGGCACGTGCCTGCGCGAGCTCGCCCGCCGTCTTGAAGATCGGCGTCAGCTCGGCGAAGCGCCGACCGACCTTGCGCGCGGCAGCCTGGTCCGCGTGGATCGTCGGGTCGGCGAGGCGTGCCTCGAGTTCGGCGTACTCGGCAAGCAAGGCGGCGAGGCGACCGCCCTGCGCCTCGGTCGTGCTCATGATTGGCCTTCCCGGCGGGTAGCGACTCGATGCTCGATGCTGGATGCGACGGAGCGCTCATGCGAAAGCGGCGCCCGCCCGGCGAAACCGCCGGACGAACGCCGCTTCAGTCGCTACTTACCGGACTTGCGCTGAGCCTTCGCGTACTTCTGCTGGAACTTCGCGACACGGCCAGCGGTGTCGAGGACACGCTGCTTGCCGGTGTAGAACGGGTGGCACGCGCTGCACGACTCGGCGTGGATCTGGCCGTTTCGCGCGGTGCTGCGGGTCTGGAACGTGTTGCCACAGGCGCAGGTGACCGTGGTCGGCACGTACTCCGGGTGAATGCCCTGCTTCATGTTGGGTTCTCCTCGCTGTGGTCGCCGGGTCGTCGTCGGCTAGTGGAAACGCTCGACTTGATGACGTGAACCGGAACCTGATAACGGAACGTTGGCAGAACGCGAACTGACCCGCTCGCATTCCCGCCCTAGTGTGCCATGGCGGCCACGGCCGCACCGAATCGCACGCCACGCTCCCCGGATTGGACACGCGTCGAGGCCGGGACGAAACCGGACACGGGCGCGGGCGGCCGTGATCGGTACCGCACAATGGGCGCGGAGGCCGACTGATCATGCCCACGCTCACCGTCACACGCGGGCTACCTGCCTCGGGCAAGACGACCTGGGCTCGCGAGCAGCAACGGACCGTCGCGCGTCGCGCGGCCCGCGTCAATCGCGATGATCTACGGCGGGTGCTGCACGGGGGCATGATCGGCGCGGAGTGGGCCGAACGCCAGGTCACGCTCGCGCAGCGTGCGGCGATCGAGGCGCTCCTCCGCCGTGGCGTCGACGTCATCTGCGACGACACGAATCTACGCGCCGACGTGATGCGGGCGCTCGCCGCGCTCGCTCGCCGGTGCGACGCCGACTTCGTGGTCCAGGACTTCACCGGCGTACCCGTGGACCTCTGCATTGAGCGCGACCGGGCGCGACCGGTCGACGAACAGGTCGGGGCAGCGGTCATCCGCGACATGTACCGGCGGTATCTCGCTCCGTCGGTGCCTATCGCGGACGGCGATCAGTCCTGATCGTCATCGGCCATGGTCCGAACCACCTCGATGAGCCGACGGGCCCGCTCGAGGTCGCGGTAGTCACGGCGGCGAGTGAAGGTGTACTGCCCGCGCCGCCGCGTCCACCAATGGCGGAACACCTCGGGCACCGTCTCCGGGTCGAGATGGGCGGGCAGCCGCCGTCCGCCGTAGTCGCGCCGACTCGACTCCCATCGGGCGGTTGGTTTCAGGACGAACCCGGCGTGCTCGTCGCAGATCAGCAGGCGGAACCCGGCCGCGGAGGCCAGGCGCGTCAGCGTCGACAGGCGCGGATCGCCGGTCGCGCCGGATTCGATGCGTGCGAGTGTCGGGATCGGTATGCCGGCGGCCGCGCTCAACTCGCGCTGGCTCATGTCCGCTTCTCGGCGCATCGCGGTCACGTAATCGGCGAGCCGCTCTGTAATCTCTGGCGGCCATGACTCTGCGGGTGGCCAGTTGGTTCCGGCGGGACTCACCGGCTCCGTCGGAGCGTCCGGTCGCGCGATCGGCATGAGGCGAGTCCAACCGTCGCCTGGGACAACTCCGGGCATTCTCGCGGGCGCCCTGTGGATGAATCGGGCACCTGTGGATATCGCCGAGTCGGTCGCAGCCCGCCCATACCCGTCGCCCCTCCTATCGCTCTGCTAGCCCTGACGCAAGCAGAGACGTCTTTGCTAGCACGAACGCGAGCAGAGGCATCTCTGCTAGCGCGGATGCGAGCAGAGATGTCTCTGCTAGCGCGAACGTGAGCAGAGCGATAGGACGTCGTGGAGGTAAGTGTCCGGCCGGCCGCGGGTGCCGTAAGCAGCAATTGTGCCGGCGAGACCCATCGGACTCCGCAACACAAAGGCGGCCGCCCCGCGACCCTTTCCGGGGGGCGGGGCGGCCGGCTTGTCGGACGATCGAGCGGTCGCGCTGGGCTACTCGCCCGGCGTGGACTGCGCGATCTGCATCAGGAACTCGATGTTCGTCCGGGTCTTCTTCAACCGGTCGAGCAGCAAGTCGATGGCCTGCTGCGAGTCCAGCGCGTGCAGCACCTTGCGCAGCTTGAGCACGATGGCGAGCTCGTCCGGCGCAAGCAGGATCTCCTCCTTGCGCGTACCCGACGGATCGATGTCGATCGCGGGGAACACGCGCTTGTCGGCGATCTTCCGGTCCAGGCGCAGCTCGGAGTTGCCGGTGCCCTTGAACTCCTCGAAGATCACGGTGTCACCGGTCGAGCCGGTCTCCACCAGCGCCGTGGCGATGATGGTGAGCGAGCCGCCGTGCTCGATGTTGCGCGCCGCGCCGAGGAAGCGCTTCGGCGGGTACAACGCCGTGGAGTCGATGCCGCCGGACAGGATCCGGCCGGAGGCCGGCGACGCGTTGTTGTACGCACGCCCAAGCCGCGTGATCGAGTCGAGCAGGACCACGACGTCGTGACCAAGCTCGACGAGGCGCTTTGCGCGCTCGATCGACAACTCGGCGACGGTCGTGTGGTCGGACGGTGGCCGGTCGAATGTCGACGCGATGACCTCGCCCTTCACCGACCGCTGCATGTCGGTGACCTCTTCCGGCCGCTCGTCAACGAGGACGACCATCAGGTGGCACTCCGGGTTGTTGTGCGTAATGGCGTTCGCGATCGCCTGCAGCACCATCGTCTTGCCGGCCTTCGGCGGTGACACGATCAGCGCACGCTGGCCCTTGCCGATCGGCATCACGAGGTCGATCACGCGCGTGGTGAGCACGTGCGGCTCGGTCTCGAGGCGCAGACGGTCCTGCGGGTAGAGCGGCGTGAGCTTGTAGAACTCGGGCCGACGCCGGGACTCCTCGACGTCCATGCCGTTGATCGTGTCGAGCCGGATCAGCGGGTTGTACTTATCCCGGCGACCCTCGCCACCCTCGCGTACCGACCGGACCGCGCCGGTGACCGCGTCACCACGACGCAGCCCGTAGCGCTTGATTTGCGCCATGGACACGTACACGTCGTTCGGTCCGGACAGGTAACCCGACGTCCGCACGAACGCGTAGTTGTCGAGCACGTCCACGATGCCGGCCACGGGTACGAGCACGTCATCGTCATTGACCTGCGGCTCGCCGCCGCCACCACCCTCGCCGCGCTCGCGGCCGCGGCGGTTGCGCTCGCGGAAGCGGCTGCGGCGGCTGCGCCGGCTGCCCTCGTCGTCGTCGCCGTCGCGCTGGTCGTCGCCGGAACGCTGGCCGCGGTCGTTGCGCTGGTCACGGTCGTTGCGGTCGCCGCGGTCATTGGTTCGTTGCTGCTCAGCGCGGTCGCCCCGGTTGTCGCGCTCGTTGCGCTGGCCGCGCTGATCGCGATCGCCTCGGTCGTTGCCACGCGGGTCACGGTCGCGCACATCGCCCTCCAGGCGGTCGCTGCTCGTCGTCCCGGCCCGACGGTCCCGGCCGTCGCGGCGTCCGTTAACGCGATTCTGGCCACCTGCGGCCGCCCGGTCCAACCCTTCGAGCGTGTCGGCGGTGTGTTCGATCCGCGTCTTGTCTGTTACGTCAGCGCGCGGCTCGTCCGCCACGGGCGCCGCGCTGCGCGCGACCGAGTCGGCGGCGCGCTCAAAAGACTGCTTCTGAACGCCGGCTTCGTCGCCGGCATCCGACGTGTTGGCGCCGCGGCCGGTGTCCGCGGTGGTGCTCCGCGGTCCAGGCACTCGGCCGTCCGTGCGCTCCTGAATCGCCGCGATGAGCTCGCCCTTGCGCATGCGCGCGGTACCCGAAATGCCAAGCGAAGTCGCCATGGTCTGCAGCTCGGGAAGCAGCATCGACGTCAGGCCGCCGCCAGTGCGGCGTCGGCGGGACGCGCCCGCGCTCTCCTCCGGCGCCGTGGCGTCATTGACGCCCGACGTCACGTCGGTGGTGTCGCTCAATGGATTTCCTTCTCCCTCGATAAGGCTCGAGACGCGCCTGGGCAAAACACATCCAGATGGGTCTCGTCGCATCCGCGGCCGCAGGAATGGGGCGCGGACGATTGTTAACTGGACGTACGACGGGCGAGGAGACCAGGCCGTCGACGCCACGTAGGGGCCGCACACCTTACCGGCCGATCGGCCATGCGGAACCTACGGGAAACGGGGTGAGCCGCCAGAATGATCACGTCTTCCGGCTGTAGCCCTAGAGCCTAACCACTCTGTCTGCCTGCGGCAATGCTCACTTGGACATACAACGCGGAGATTGCGATCCAGACATCGCCGCCGTGCCGTGTTAGCCACCGTGTCAGCCAAAACCACACAAGCATCACGAACAAGCAGCGCGGCGACTCAACGCAGGATCGAGTCTACCTCACACACGGCACCGGTTACATCACAGGGCGGCGACAGTCGACGCCAGCCCGGCGTGTCGCCGATCCCGTCGATGCCGGCACCCGGCCCGCTTTCGGTCGTCAGTGCGAGCACGCTCGGGCCCGCACCACTGACCACGGCAGCCACACCGGCACCACGGAGCCGGGCCACCAGGTCGGCGGTCGGCGGCATAGCCGGAGCCCGATACGTCTGATGGATCCGATCCTCGGTGGCCTCGTACAGCAGCGACGGATCGGCCGTTATGGCGTGCACGAGAAGCGCGGCGCGTCCTACGGAATGGGCCGCGTCCGAGTGCGGTACGTCGACCGGCAGTGCCGCGCGGGCCTCCGCCGTCAGCCCGCGTTCGGCCGGTACGAAGAGCAGCGGTCGGATAGTGGGATGCGGCTGGAGCTGTACCGCTCGTGCGCCGCCCGTCTCGCGCCACGCGATCGTGAATCCGCCATAGATGCACGGCGCCACGTTGTCGGGGTGACCCTCGATGTCGGTGGCCAGTCTGAGCACGGCCGCGTCGTCCAACGCCGCCGCGCCGACCCCAGCGGCCGCGGCAAAGACGAGGCCTCGTGCGAGCAGAATGCCCGCCACGATCGCGGCCGACGACGATCCGAGTCCGCGTGCTTGCGGGATCTCGTTCGCACACGTGATATCGAGTCCGTCCGGGCGCCCGCCGAGCACGTCGAACGCTGCCAGCGCGCTGGACGCGACCAGGTGAGTCGCATCCGTCGGAAGTTCGCCCGCACCTTCGCCCGAGACTCGTACTCGGATGCCGGACGGCACGACTCGCGCGGTGACGACGTCGTAGATGCCCAGAGCCAGCCCGAGAGTGTCGAAGCCGGGGCCGAGATTCGCGCTTGTGGCCGGCACCCGTACGCGAACCGAGCCAGCCGTGAAGCGGATCATCGGCACATCGTAGGTGCCAGCGGCCTCAACGGGTCCGGACGGCGTCGTATTCCCGACTCGCCTCCGACGTGGCCGCGCCGCCCCGGATCCGAGAGGTGACGAGTCGCCAGACAACGCCGTAGAGCAGAGTGACCGCCCCGCAGCAGGCGACGAGTACCCGTGTCGGCACGTGTCCCTCGAGCGCCCCGACGACGAGCAGGCTGGCCGAGATCGCGAGCATGGTGATCATCTGGTCGAACGCGAACACCCGACCGCGCAACACATCCGGCACCTCGGCCTGCAGCGCGTAGTTCGACATCGTCCAGTTGCCGCCGCCGGCGATGTGCGCGATCACGACCAGGATCAGCACGAGCGGGAACCACGTGGTGATCGATACGCCGAGGTAGCTCACGCCGTACAACATCATCGAGATGGAGAGTCCGGCGAGCAGCAACCGGCCGTGGCCGAGCAAACGGCGCAACAGCAACGGACCGATCACCGCGCCGGCGCCGCGTGCCGCGAACAGCAGGCCGGTGCCGATCGAACCGACCGCGAAGACCTCGGTGGCGAGCACCACGAAGAGCGCGAGGATGCCGTTGCCCAGCCCGACCGCGGACTTCACGGTGACGAGCGCGGCCACCCGCGGCCGGTGCACGATGTAGCGGGCCGATTCGCGGAGTGCGTGCCACGTCGCGGCCGAGGTCGCGGACGCGTCGCGTGGCGCCTGCATTGGCCGGCGCACGCCGAGGGCGAGCACCGCGGCCACGGCCAGCAGCGTCGCGGTGATGAGGAAGCACGTGTACGGCGAGAATGCCGCGCTCAACAGTCCGCCGAGCGAGGAACCGACGACGGCCATGGTGCCCCACGCGCTGCCGGCGATCGCGTTGGCGGCGGACAAGTCCTCCGGCTCGACGAGATTCGGCAACGCGGCCGTGGCGGCCGGTGAGTAGAACGCCTTCGCCACCGCCACGGCGCCCACCGCAACGGGCCCGAGCCACGCGGTTGACGGCGTACGTACCAACAAAAGAAGCAGGACCGCGACGAACGCCGCGACGTTCGACGTGATCATGATGCGACGGCGGTCGATCCGGTCCGCGATGACACCGGCGAATGGCAGCAACACCGCCTGGATGCCGGTGTCCGCGGCGAGCGCGAGGCCGCCGAGGAATCCGTTGTGTGTCAAGCCGATGAGCAGGCCTTGCAGCGGAACCATGACGAGCCAGTCGCCGCCGAACATGACGAGTTCCGCGCCGAACAGTCGACGGAAGTCCCTATTGCTTGTAAGGACTGTCCATGGACTCGACACGTGACGAGACACTACCTGCCGCACCGCGTTTTCCGCGATCTTGGCGACCGTGCGTCGCCCTGCGGTCTAGGTCAGGTCGAGGGCCTTGGCGGCGGCGAGTACGTCGGCGGCGACCGTGATCGGCGTAGGCGCGGTGGAGATCGCCCACTCTGGATCCTTGAGGCCATGACCGGTGACCGTGCAGACGACGCGGGCGCCCGCCGGTAGCCGACCCTGTTCCGCCGCCTGCAGCAGGCCAGCAACGCTCGCCGCGCTGCCCAACTCCACAAAGACCCCGACGGTACGGGCGAGCATCCGGTACGCGGACAGGATCTCCCGATCGGTGACCGCGTAGATCGAGCCGCCGGACCCGTCCCGTGCCTCGATCGCCTTCGTCCACGATGCCGGGTTGCCGATCCGGATCGCGGTGGCGATGGTGGTCGGCTCGGGTACGACCTGCCCGCTCACCAACGGCGCCGCGCCGGCCGCCTGGATGCCGTAGAGCTTCGGGGTCTTCGTGGCACGGCCGGCGGCGAGTTCTTCGGTGTAGCCCATCCAGTACGCCGAGATGTTGCCCGCGTTGCCGACCGGCATGCAGTGCACGTCCGGCGCGTCGCCGAGCGCCTCGATGATCTCGAACGCAGCGGTCTTCTGGCCGTGCAAACGATCGATGTTGACCGAGTTGACGAGCGTAACTGGATAGTCGATGGCGAGCTTCGAGGCGAGCGCGAGGCAGTCGTCGAAGTTGCCGGCGATCTGCAGCAGCCGCGCGCCGTGTACGAGTGCCTGCGCGAGTTTGCCGAGCGCGACCTTTCCTTGCGGTACCAACACGGCGCACAAGATGCCGGCGCGGGCCGCGTACGCCGCGGCCGACGCGCTCGTGTTGCCCGTCGACGCGCAGATGATCGCCTTCTG
The DNA here is from genome assembly GCA_035713725.1 of Micromonosporaceae bacterium. Classification (GTDB taxonomy): domain Bacteria; phylum Actinomycetota; class Actinomycetes; order Mycobacteriales; family Micromonosporaceae; genus DASQPR01. Next base: position 31,291 of record DASTMZ010000068.1, on the reverse strand, counting down.
ACCGTCCTCGACGGCACGGGTCACGGCGACCGTCATGCCGCGATCCTTGAACGAACCGGTCGGGTTCGCGCCCTCGACCTTGAGGTACACGTCGCAGCCTGTCCGAGCCGAGAGTGTCGGGGCGGGTACGAGTGGCGTGTTCCCCTCGTGCAACGTCACGGGTACGGTGTCCGGTCCGACGGGCAGCCGATCACGGTACGCGTCGATGAGGCCGTGCCACGGCCGCCGCTGAGGCGCTGACGCGCCCGCGTCCCCGTTCATCGCGAGCCGTCCCCTTCGACGCGGAGCACGCTGCCGATCGACCGGACGACGTCGAGCGACCGCAGATCGTCGACGGTTGCCCGAAGCGCGGCATCCGGTGCGGTGTGCGTGACGATGACGAGTTGCGCGCTCGCGTCGCGGCCGGATTGCCGTACGGTCGCGATCGACACGTCGTGCTTCGCGAACACGCTGGCGACGGCGGCGAGTACGCCGGCCCGATCTGCGACATCGATGCTCACGTGATAGCGGGTCGCCACTTCGCCCATCGGGCGTACCGGCAGCGCCGCGTACGCGGACTCGCTCGGCGCCCGATGCCCCGCGATTCGGTTGCGTGCCACGGCAACCAGGTCGCCGAGCACCGCGCTCGCCGACGGCGCGCCGCCCGCGCCGCGGCCGTAGAACATGAGCTGCCCGGCCGCCTCCGCCTCCACGAACACCGCGTTGAACGCGTCGCCGACGCTCGCCAGCGGATGCGACTTCGGGATCATCGCCGGGTGTACGCGCACCGAGACTCCGCCGTCGTCGGTACGCGTCGCGATGCACAGCAGCTTGATGGTCGCGCCCATGGTGTGCGCGCTCGCCATGTCGGCCGAGGTCACCTCGGTGATGCCTTCGCGGTACACGTCGGCGGTCGTCACGCGGGTATGGAACGCGAGCGATGCGAGGATCGCCGCCTTCGCGGCCGCGTCGAAGCCCTCGATGTCGGCGGTCGGGTCGGGTTCGGCGTACCCGAGTGCGGTCGCCTGGTCCAGCGCCTCCTCGAAGCCCATGCCGGCGGAGTCCATCGCGGAGAGGATGTAGTTCGTGGTGCCGTTGACGATGCCCGTGATCTGCGTGATGCGGTCGCCGTGCAACGACTCGCGCAGCGGCCGCAGCAGTGGGATCGCGCCGGCGACGGCCGCCTCGTAATAGAGGTCGGCACCGCCGTCGGTGGCCGCGTCGTGAATCGTGCCGCCGTCCTCAGCGAGCAGCGCCTTGTTGCCGGTCACCACGCTCTTGCCGCGGCGCAGCGCCTCGGTCAGCCAGGTACGGGCCGGCTCGATGCCGCCGACGACCTCGATCACGATGTCGACGTCGTCGCGCTTGACGAGCCCGAGCGCGTCGGCGGTGAACAGCGACTGCGGGATGCCGAGGTCGCCACGGTCGCGGTGCGGCCGCCGTACCGCGACGCCGACGAGTTCCAGCGGCGCGCCGACGCGGGCCTGCAAGTCGGTCATCTGCTGGTGCATGAGGCGCACGACTTCCGACCCGACGGTGCCGCAGCCCAGCAACGCGACCCGTACCGGCTGTGTCATCGCCGCCTCCCGGTCTGATATGCGGCCGTCACCTGGCAATTCTGCCCGTGTGCCGCCGGCAGGGCTCAGCCGACGTCGAGAGCGAGCAGGTCCGCTTCGGTCTCGCGCCGCACGATCACGCGCGCTTCGCCGTCGGCAACCGCGATCACGGCCGGCCTGGGTACGTGGTTGTAGTTGCTGGCCATGCTTCGGCCGTACGCCCCAGTGCCGGGCACCGCTAGCAGGTCCCCCGGACGGACGTCGGCCGGCAGGAACTCATCCTTCACGAGCACGTCACCGCTCTCGCAATGCTTTCCCACCACGCGGGCCAGGATCGGAGCGGCCGACGACGACCGGCTGGCGAGCGTCGCGCTGTGTGCCGCGCCGTAGAGCGCCGAGCGGATGTTGTCGCTCATGCCGCCGTCGACCGATACGTACGTCCGGATGCCCGCGACGTCCTTGACGGTGCCGATCTCGTAGAGCGTGAACGTCGACGTACCGATGATCGCCCGGCCCGGTTCGAAGGAGAGCCGTGGCAACGGCAGGTCACGTGCGGCGCACTCGTCTCGTACTGCTGCGTCGATCCGGGCCGCTAGCTCGGCCGGAGTCAACGGCCGGTCCTGTGACGTGTACGCGATGCCGAAGCCCCCGCCCAGGTCCAGCTCGTCGAGCACGAGGCCGTGCCGGTCGCGTACGTCGGCGATCAGCGCGAGCGCGCGCCGGGCGGCAAGCTCGAACCCGCCCGCGTCGAAGATCTGTGACCCGATGTGGGAGTGGAAGCCCCGCAGATCGAGCGCTCCCGTGGCGACGATCGTGTCGACCGCCTCGGTCGCCGCTCCGCTTGCGACCGAGAAGCCGAACTTCTGGTCCTCGTGGGCGGTCGCAACAAACTCGTGGGTGTGTGCCTCGACGCCGACCGTGAGGCGCAACAGGACGCGTGGCCGTGCGTCGCCGGTGAGCCCGCGTTCGGTGGCGATCCGGGTGAGCCGCCCGATCTCGTCGAAGGAGTCGACGACGATCCGACCGACCCTGGCGTCGACGGCGCGAGTTAACTCGTCAACGGACTTGTTGTTGCCGTGCAACGCAATGCGCTCGGGTGGCAGACCAGCGGCGAGCGCTGTCGCTAACTCGCCGCCCGAGCACACGTCCAGCGACAGTCCTTCGTCGGCGACGATCCGTACCACTGCCTTGCACAGGAACGCCTTGCCGGCGTAGTAGATCTGCGCCGCGCGCTCCTGGTCGCGGCCCGAGGCGCCGGCGACGTCCGCACCGAACGCGTCCGAGAACTCGCGACAGCGGGCACGGAGGTCCGCCTCGTCCAACACGTACACCGGGGTGCCAAAGGTCTTGGCCAACTCGTCGACCCGCAGGCCGCCGACGGTGAGCACGCCGTCCGGGCCGCGCGCGACGCTCCGCGGCCAGAACCGCGGCACGAGCGCGTTGACGTCGTCGGGCGCTCGCAACCAGTCGGGCGTGAGAACCGCGGTCACATGCGATCCGGTGCCGAGACGCCGAGCAGGCGCAGGCCGTTCGCGAATACGATGCGCGCCGCCTCGACGAGCCACAGCCGCGCGTGCGTGAGGTCAGTGATCGGCTCGTCGCCTTGCGGCAGAACGCGAGCCGCGTCGTAGAAGCGGTGCCACGCACCGGCGAGGTCCTCGAGGTAACGCGCGACCCGGTGCGGCTCGCGCAACTCCGCCGCGGTGGCCACGACCGTCGGGTATTCAGCCAACGCCTTCAGCAGATCCGCCTCGCGGTCGTGCGACAGCAGCGAGGGATCGAAGTCGTCGCCCTTTGTCGCACCGATCTCGGCGGCGTTCCGCAGCAGGCTGGCGATCCGGGCGTGCGCGTATTGCACGTAGTAGACCGGGTTGTCGTTGCTGCGCCGCGCCCACAGGTCGAGGTCGAGGTCGATCGGCGAGTCGACGGAGTAGCGCGCGAGCGCGTAGCGGGCCGCGTCGGCGCCGATCGCGTCGACCATGTCCTCAAGCGTGACAACCGCGCCGGCACGCTTGGACATCCGCACCGGCAAGCCGCCCTTGAACAGGTTCACGAACTGGCCGATCAGGATCTCGATCGTCTCGTCCGGCTTGTCGCCGAAGCACGCGGCGACCGCGCGCATCCGGCCGATATAACCGTGATGGTCGGCGCCGAGCATGATGACGATCCGGTCGAAGCCGCGCTCGCGGCGGTCGAGGTAGTAGGCGCAGTCGGCCATGAAATAGGTGGGCGTGCCGGTCCGCCGAATCAACGGGCGGTCGCGGTCGTCGCCGAAATCGGTGGTACGCAACCAGATCGCGTCATCTGACTCGTACGTGTGACCCTCGGTGGTCAGCCGCTGCAGCGCACTGGCCAGCTCGCCGCGCTCGTGCAGCGCGCTCTCGTTGAAGTAGACGTCGAAGTGCACGCCGAAGCTCGCCAGCGATGCCTTGATCTCGTCGAACATCAGCGCGATGCCCTCGACGCGGAACGTGGCCAGCGCCTCATCGACTGGCTTCGACAGGACGTCAGGCGTCTTCGTGACGACCTGCGCCGCGATCTCGCCGACGTATTCGCCGTGGTACCCGTCCTCCGGGGTCGGCTCGCCTTTGGCCACGGCGAGCAGCGACTCGGCGAACCGGTCGATCTGGGTGCCGGCGTCATTGAAGTAATACTCGGTGCCGACCGCCGCGCCGGACGCCCGCAGCAGCCGAGCGAGGGCGTCGCCGACGGCGGCCCACCGTACGTGCCCGATGTGCAGCGGCCCGACCGGGTTCGCCGAGACGAACTCGAGGTTCAGCGTCTGGCCGGCGAGCGAGTCGTTCGTGCCGTACGCGTCGCCCTGCGAGACCACGACGCGCGCGACCTCACCGGTGGCGCTGGCGTCGAGCCGGATGTTGAGGAAGCCCGGCCCGGCGACCTCGACCGCCGTAATGCCGGGCGACGAGACCAACCGGTCGGCGAGCGCCTGCGCGAACTCCCGCGGGGCGAGCCCGACGCGCTTGGCAACGGTGAGCGCGATCGTCGATGCGTAGTCGCCGTGCTCCGGGTTTCGCGGGCGCTCGACCGTCGTCGATTCGGGCAGCACAGACGTGTCGAGGTCGCGCTCGGCGAGCACAGCATTGGCCGCGATCAGTACGGTTTCGGCCAGGTTGGCGGGAGTCACCGTTCCATGCTAACGGGGGTAGACTCGCGGACTTGACGGCGACGGGCGCGATTATCACGATGCGGACTCGCCGGCAGTACGGCCATCGGCGGACCGGTCAGCCAGCCCGGAAGCCAACTCCCCGGCCATTCCGTTCTGACCCCTGACCTTGACCAAGAGGCCCCAAGTGAGCATGACCACCCCCCAGGGCGGCAACAACCGCGAATCGGGCGTAATCCGGATCACTCGTAAGGCCGTCGCCGGCGCGGGCAAGGCACCGAAGAACCGCGCTGCCGACGAGTCTCTCGAGACCGACTCTGTTGACGTGGACGACTCGTCCCTCGATGCGGACTCCACCGTGGCGGACCTCGACGAGGACGAGCTCGACACGGACGAGGACGAGTCCGACGACGAGGACGAGGACGAGGACGACGACGATCTCGACGACGACGAAGACGACGACTTGGACGGGGACGACTCCGACGATGACGACGAGTCCGAGGACGATGCTTCGGTTGCCGTGAGTCGTGGCTCCGGGCAGCGCGGCGCCGGCGCGCGCCGCTCGGCCGGCACGCGTGACCGGGGCGGCCCGGCGGGCAAGAGCGGGACGGCTGGTAGGACCGGAACGGCCGGCGGCGCGGGGACCACGCCGGCGAAGAAGGCCGCGGGTGCCAAGGCTGTGCTGGGCAAGGCGGTGCCCGGCAAGGCTGCTCCTGGGAAGGGGGTGCCGGCGAAGTCGGCGCCAACGACCGCACCGGGCAAGGCAGCCGCGGCCCGCGCGGCCGCGCAGCAGCGGGCGGCGCAGGCCAAGGGCGGCTCGAAGACGCGCCCGTCGAAGGCGCCCTCGAAGGCGCCGGCAAAGGCTGCCTCGAAGGCTCCGGCGAAAGTGGCGGGTCGGAACGTCGGCGGTCAGCCGGTACGCCGGCCGGGCGGCTCCCCCGGCGGTCACGGCGGCCGGCGCCCTCCGCAGGTCGTCGTCGCGAAGACGCGTAACTGGTCACGGATCTCGCTCGTCACCGGTGCGATCGTGGTGTTCCTGGTGATCGTGGGCTATGGCGGATACGCCATCTACGAGAACGGCCTCACGTTCGAGCAGCGCGCCGACAAGATCTCCGGCGTCGTGGACTACCGCAAGAAGGACCCGGCGATGCTCACCCGTAACCACGTGACGGGCGTCGTCAACTACAAGGTGAGCCCGCCGGTCGGCGGCGATCACAACCCGAACTACCAGCGCTGTGCGGCGGACGTATATAACGCGCCGATCGCGAACGAGAACGCGGTGCACGCGCTGGAGCACGGCTCGGTGTGGATCACGTACCGCCCGGGCCTGCCGGCAAGCCAGATCGCGCAGTTGACCGCCGAGGTGAAGAAGTATTCGGACTTCATCCTCATGAGTCCCTACCCGGGACTCAGCTCGCCGATCTCCTTGCAGGCGTGGGGCTTCCAGCTGAAGGTCAACAGCGCGTCTGATTCGCGGATCGACAAGTTCGTCCAGGATCTGCGCGTCAACGCGTCCATGGAGCCGGGCATCGACTGCACGTCGGGCAACTACGTGACGGCAACGGGTACGCAGCCGCACAACCTCGGTGGCCCGGTTGCACCGTCGACTCCGCCGTCCGCTCCGGCGGCTGCGCCGTCTCAGTGAGCCGTGGCAGTCTGCGTACCGTCGAAATCCCGGCGCGGACCGCGGGTGTGCTCGCGAGCCGCACCACCGCGTGGCTTGTGGTGTCAGGGCTGGAAGAAAGTTGGTCGACATGACCGGTAAGGCCCGCTGGATCGTCGCGGCCGCGGTCGCGCTCGCGTTGCTCGGGGTCGGCTACCTCGGTGGTTTCCTCACGCCGAGCCTGACCGCGCCTGGCGACAACTCGCCGGAGGCCGGGTTCGCCCGCGACATGTCGGTGCACCACGCGCAGGCCGTGCAGATGAGCATGATCGAGGCGCAGAGCGGGACGATGCCCGAGGTACGCGGATTGGCGCAATCGATTGCGCTGACCCAGCAGGCGCAGATCGGCATGATGACCGTCTGGCTGCAGGACTGGCACCTGAACCCGACCGGTTCGGGGCCGCGGATGGCGTGGATGCCTCAGGGGTCCGAGGAGCTCGTGAACGGTTTGATGCCCGGCATGGCGACGCAGGATCAGATCAACCAGCTGATCAACGCGAAGGGCAAGCAGGTCGACATCCTCTACTGCCAGTTGATGTTGCGGCACCATCTGGGCGGCATCCACATGGTCGAGGGATTGTTGGCGGAGTCGCATAACAGCACAGTGCGGGCGCTCGCCGAAACAATGCTCACCGGGCAACAGGGCGAGATCGCTGACCTGCAGCTGTACCTGCAGCAGTTGGGTGCCAAACCCCTGCCAGCGTGAGGTAGTCGCGCCGGTTGCGGTTCCTACTTTTCTTTCGTGGGTACGGGCAGTGGTCGGTTTCGACGGCGTCGGCGCGCGGATTCTGCCGTGATCGGCTGAGGCTCGGGCGGGTCGGGTGTCGGCGCGTCGAGTTGTCTGGCAACGATTGGCTGCCGAGGCGCTGCCGCCGTCGGCGCGCGATGGGCGAAACGGCGACTCTGCTACAGTTCGATGTCGCTGAGCCCCCGTAGCTCAGGGGATAGAGCACCGCCCTCCGGAGGCGGGAGCGCGCGTTCGAATCGCGCCGGGGGCACCACTCCCGCGTCCACCAGGCAAACGAAGCCGGTGGCCGGTGCATTTGCCGTCAAACGAGCTTCGATCGTGCGTACGAAGCATCGGCTATTAAACGACAGCAACGGTGATCAGTTCCGAATGAGTCACAATTTCGGTAACCACCGCCGGACAGCGAAGCGTGCATCCGCACGCGTTTCATTACGCGAGCGGTCACGCAACCTCATCTGCCGCGCGGAGGTTTGACCAATAGTCGCCCTACGGCCAGCGTCAGTCCGTGCGTAGCGAACTCGGTGTAGACCTCGCGCTGCGAGGGACCTATCCGCATTGGCACGATGGAATCTCCCCCCGGGCAATCGGTTCATCGCCCACGGATGCGCAGCTGTCCAGACTTCGACTTACTGCTCGGACTCGTCCGCAGCAGCACCGGTCGTACGCGAATTCGACGACCTGAGCGATAGCTTGAACTCCGCTATGAGTAGCCGGATGACGTCGTCGATGGAAGATGTGCTGGACCATTTTGTCGTTCGGGTCTACCGCTCTCGGCCCTGAACCATGAACATGAACGTTATGGTCGTGCCTCAGCAAGTGATCCGGGATGACATCGCGACGCTCGGATCAAATGGGGCGAAGGCGCGATTCGGAGTGGCTTATGTCCGCGCGATCTGCAGTGAGGCTGGTGTTGGATTTCGGGAAACCGCCCCCGACGAGGATGTGCTGGCTGTCGACTGCCATGTCGAGTTCGCGGCTGCAGCCGCGCGGGTTCAGGTCAAATGCACCGGTCAGTTCAGAATCGACGGCGGACCCACTGCGACCTGGACGACCGAGGATCGCTGGTGGCGGAGGTGGCACAAGTCGAGGGTGCCGGTCTACTTTGTCATCGTGATCGTCGACCCTGATGTCCGCCCTGGGTGGTTAGATCATCAACCGATCGGAACGCTATATCGTGCAGCGGCGTTTTGGAGGCGAGTAGACCAACTGTCTACGGTGACCAATCTGCAAGTGAGCAAGTCCCAACGCCTCACGGTTAACACGCTGCACGAGTGGTGCGCCGACGTAGACGCCTGCTTCACAAAGCAAGTCGAGGACAAGTGATCATGTCCGACACTCTGCCAACGATTGACGAACTCCGGACGTATCTGCAGCTCAACGGTTGGCAGGAGCAGCCACCAGGAGCGGCAGGCTCATTGTGGACACGCCGCGATCGTAAGGTCGGGGTTCCAGACGACCCGGACGATAGCGACATGCGCGGTTGCCTCGATAGGGTCGCCGCAACAGAACAACGCCCCGTGTCCGAGGTATGCTCTGCGGTTCGGTTCGTGCTCTATGACGTTCTTCCGCTAACGGCTCGCGGCAGCGCGGCAGTCCCAGACGCCATCACACTCGAGGCTGGCGCTGCCGTGATTTCTGGCGCGAAGGCGATGTTGCGGGCAACTGCCACAACCGCCAGATACGAGCGTGCCCAGATCGGAACCAACTATTCAGACCTTGGCGATGCCGTCGTCCGGCAGTCGCTGATGGGCCAAACGATGCGCGGATCGTACGTAATTCCCGTCTTGGTGCCGATCCCACGACCGGAGCAACCTGACCGTCACCAAGATATGATCCCCCACCAGGATTTTCACCGTGCGACCCCAGAGCCATTCGAGCGGCGAGTAGTTCGCACCTTCATCCAATCTATGGCTGCAATAGGCGAGCTTGCCGCAGAGCCGGGTCGGGTCCTGACTACGGACGAACTCCACGAACTTGTATATCGCGGGGTCAGTCGCGAGTTCTGCATGGGCCTTACAAACGTTCTCAAACAACCGTCGGTTCACGCCTTCGAGTCCAACATCACTTGGTCAAAGGCAATACCGGGTCCGATCACCATGCCCGAAACTGTCCGAATCGATGCGGATGCGTCGGATCTGGTAGGGCGAGTCGCAGAGAGCCTCAAACAAGAGCGCGTGGACTCATCCAGCGTGTTCTCTGGCACCATTGTTCAACTTCGACACGTTGCCGATGACCCGTTCGGAGAGATTGCGGTATCGACCATGCGTCGAGGCCGTCAGTCCGAGGTCCTCGTTAAGCTGCCGCTACGCATCTACGAGAAGGCGTGGGACTGGCATACGGACGGCCGAGCCGTCCTCGTCGAGGGTCCCATCGTCCGCAGCCCGGGTCGTCCACTGCGCGTCGACGACGTCATGCGCTGCCATCCTGTGGATGAAATCTTCCTGCACGACATTGTTTAATTGCGTGGGAGGAGCGGATCGGCCAATCAGGACGATCTGAGAACGCGGAGAGATTTGCGGCGATGGCGCAGCCTCACGAGGCTTTGCCATTGCCGAGACATCACGCCTCGCAGACCGTGACCATCAACGTCCTCCGCCGAGTGCGCGGAGGACGTTGACAATGTTCGACCGCGCCGTCAACCGTACCGCCCGGGCCTCAAAGCTAGTCAAGGGGCGGCATATCGTCTGCGCTAGGCCGACGAGGATCCTTCCACGACGTGTGACCGTCCAAAGACGGCGGCTTCTACGCGATCCGCAGCCTCTGCGGGGTCCTCGTGCTCCCACACACGCACGACCGTCCAGCCCGCAGCAGCTAGCAGGTCGGTTGTTTGACGGTCGCGCTCGCGCGTCGCTTCGACCTTTTTGGTCCAGAACTCGTTGTTGCGAGTAGATGCCCTGTAGTGATCCGGGCACCCGTGCCAGAAACATCCGTCAAGGTAGACAGCGACACGGGGCCCGGCAAAGACGAGGTCAGCGCTACGTCTAAGGCCGGGCACGGGTTTGGCGGCGACCTTGTATCTAAGACCGCGGGAGTGTACGGCTGAGCGCAGTGCGATCTCGGGCTTGGTGTCGCGGGGTCGGTTGCTGCTCATAATGACGCGCGTCGCCGGTGAATGAGCCCACGACACGGTGCGCTTTTTGACCGGCTTCGCATTAATGTGGATGGTTTGCCATGCGGTCGCGAGATTTTCGGCGCGGGTTCCGGCACTGACCTGACATATGTAGCGCTCATGGGTCTTGCGGCCTTCCGACCAGCGCATGTAGGCGTAGACCCGTCGTGACTTCGGCGGCAACCTGAGGTATACGGACGCCAGCACTAGGCGTCCGGTATCTAGTTCAACGACACGGAGTTCGCGGCCGCCGGCAGCCGTGTCTTGTTCGGCAGCGCGCTCGCCAACAGTCATGCGGGGCTGCGGCCGCCACGCGGCCGGGTCCAGAGGTATTGGGTTCCAGCGGGTTGCCATCGCCGTCAGGCTCTGGCTCGACTGCGTCGATCGGGCGCAATCACCGCTGCTACTGCGCCTGCGACTGCGGAGCCGAGTTGCACGGGGACAGCATTTCCCAGTTGGCGCATCTGTTCGCCACGCGGTCCTTCGAACCGCCAAGTGTCAGGAAACGTCATGACGCGTGCCGTCTCGCGAACCGTCATGTAGCGGATCGAGCCATCCTCACACCGCATCACGCTCTCGCCGCCGGGCACGCCGTGCACACCGGCCTTGACCGTCTTGGCGGGCCGGTCGAGGTCGTTCGGGGTGTGCCCGCGATATTGGCGAGCGCCAGGCCAGCCCTGGTGGTGCAGCCAATCGGGATGCTCGACATAATCGCCCAACGGCTCCGGAAGGTCGCCGATAGCGTCGCGTAGCGTATGCCACGGCAGACGTGGATCGGGTACAGACAAGGTCTCCAGTATGTACTCCGATCGTGGCGGCACGTTGTGGCGTTCCCAGTACTCGCCGCTGTCTTGAGAGTGCTGTAGAGCGAGCTCAGAGTGGGTCGGCTTAGGAAAGTCCCAGTCGCCAAGGTCAAGGTCTTTGCGGAACGCCACGACAAACACACGCCATCGGATCTGTGGTACCCCGTAATCAGCCGCGTTGACGAGCGAGTACTTCACGTCGTAACGCTCGGTCGGATCAACTGCGTTAGCCTTGATCGCCTTTACCAGGCGCTTGTCGTGATCGCGCCAATCCTCTCCATCTACGCGCTGCTCAAAGGGCGCGGCCAACTCATTGAGGATGTAGTCGTAGTACGGCTTAAAGGACGGACGCAACAATCCCTTTACGTTTTCGGCGATGATCGCCTTCGGTCGCGTCTCTCGAACTGTGCGAAACAGCTCAGGCCATAGATTGCGATGATCGTCATAGCCTTTGTGCACGCCGCCTAGACTCCACGGTTGGCACGGTACGCCGCCGGCGATCACATCGACTCGACCATGCCAGCGGTTGAAGTCAACCTCGCGGACATCGGCTTCGATGAGCGGCCATTCATCGGACAGCTTCGACGGGAACGGGCGCGCGGTTGCGTAGGCACGGGCCCGATTCGCCCGAAGCGTCGCGCACGCCCGAGTCTCAAGTTCGACCGCCACCAGATGCCGGAAGCCGGCTTCATGCATCGCCAGCGCCAGGCCGCCGCCGCCGGTGAACAGCTCGATACTCGTGCCGATTCCAGCGGCGAACGCCTCGTGCGGAGATCCAGAAACCATGCCGAAACAGTACCGCGGAGATCCTCGTGCGTCTCGTTCATATGTGCGTGTCGAGGCAACGTTTTACGCTGTGCCCGCCCATCGAGAAGAGAGGCATCAATGACGGCGAGCGATGAGTTCCGCCTTAGCATTACACGCGCCCTCGCCGATCAGCTCGCCGACGGATTGGCGAGGCTGGTCGCAGCGCCGCTGGACATGGACCAAATCAACGGCCTTCGCAGTCGGCCCGGCATCTACCAGCTGTACGAAGACGGGATGCTCGTTTACGTCGGTAAGGCCGAGGCTTCCTTGAGGTCGAGGCTAGCCAAGCACTACCACAAACTTGTCGGGCGAGAGAACGTGGGTTCGATGACCTTCGCGGCCCTGTACGTTCACGAAGATCTTCACGCAGTCGCACCAGAACGCTTACTCATTGATCGCTACCGAGCCGCCGGACAAGCTCCTTGGAACAACAAGGGCTTCGGCAGCAACGATCCGGGCCAAAACCGAGACGAGACTCAGTTCGAGAACGATCATTTCGACTCTCTTCATCCAGCACGCCTCGACTGGGTCTGCAACGACATCGCGGCGGGGACGTACTCGGTTAGCGATTTGCTAGAGCGCGTTAAGCACACACTCCCGTACACGTTCCGATATCAGACGGCGCGCTTCCACGCGGACTTGACTGTCGAGATTTCGACGGACTCCCCAACCTCAGATCAGCTCTTTCAGGCCATCGGCAACACAGTCGCCGCTTACGACGACCGCTGGCAAATCACTGCGCTGCCCGGATACGTAATCATGTACCCACGGCACGGTCCTTACCCGAGCGCGCGAAAAATCTATCAATGAACAACAGCCCATGGCGCGATCCAAGGGGCAAGCAACGAGTATCACAGAATCAGCTGCACGAGATGGTGCGCACTGTGATGGCAAAGGTGCGCAAAATTGACCGGACCACCTCGAGCGGAAGGCAGATGCCCGCCCACGCTGTGGACGGCCGGCTTGTCCTGCGCTGCGCGTGCTGTGAGAGGCGCTGACGAGCGTAGTCGGCCGCTCCCACTGAACCCATACTGCAGCAGTAGTCAGAGCCCGAAACTAGATGTTGTGGCTACATCCGACCGCGCCAGTACCCGGGAAGAGTTCGCCCGTGGAATGGTTTCGTCGGCTACGGTTCCAATCCACTGCCTTGGTTCGAGCCGAACAGCATCATCACCCACGGCACCATCGTGATACCAAACACGGGCATGCGTCTTTGCCTCCAGCTCGATACCTACAACCACCACAAGCGTGTACCGTTTTGACTCCCGTATCGAGAACAACCGTTCACCCTCGGAAATAAAGAACCTTGTCGAATTCGATCGTGTGCCCTTTATCTCGATGTAGCGGATTGGATCCTCTGGCCGGCCTACTCGAAGGTCGAACCCCGGATTGTTGTGGGGCATCACTTCAACCGACTCGCCGGGGTACCTAGATCTCGTCCACTCTGCGACGGCCGATACTGCGTATGCATCGACCTCACGTATATCAGATGCGTTAGCATATTGACGGTAATCTGGCGCTTCGGCCGCCGCTAAGGCCGTGCCACCCGCAGCGACGCTCAACATGGACTCGTATATCCGTTCCGAGATTCGGCGGACTCCCTGCGCGAAGTACACGTTGCCGTTGCGCCACATTGGAGCTTCGTAGAATGCGCCAGTTGGGTCCTTAAGGGGTACCACTTGCTCGAAGGACGCTGGCGTCAGAATTTCGCACGTGAGACGGCCGACTGCGTCACTGTCAGCGATATGGCCGATGATCCCACAACCGATATAACCAACACGCGGACGATGATAGACGAATCGGTCCCCAGTCAAGACGATCTTTTTGTACCGCTTGGGATATTCATAGGAGACGCCGCTCCTGTCGTCGTATAGGTGGCCGGAGCGCGCCACACCACCAACTTCCGTGAACACGATTGGCACCCTTGCAGTTCCTCCTTTCGTGTCCATCGCGCGCCATATCCAACTGGCACGTGGCGGGGAAGATCATGATTGTCGGTCAACTATTGCTACTCCCTTGCGAGTGGAGTCCTTCGTCGAGAAGACGATGAGTCGACGGTCGTCGCCGACCGCGGCGGCGGGCGCCACTAGATGGAAGGCGAGAGTGACTTGACCGTCGTCAAGATCCGAATTCGTCGCGCCAGGGATCGCCGGCGCCGAACCACTTTCTGGTCGATCGACCGTTGGATACACGAGAATTCCGCCGGTGTTGGGCCGAACAAGCGCGTTGGCGCTGTCATCGCCGATGTGACCCCCGCCATGCTTGATCACTTCGAGTGGTCCGCGGTGAGCCTTTTCACTCACTGCGCCGTAGTAGTCAGGACGCAATCGCGTTCGTGTGTAGACACTCAGCGGTGGGTAGCCGAGGATCTTTCGTCTCGAGTTGACACTTACGTGCTGTGGGAAGATGACAAGCCACCGCTCAATTACGCCGGCCGCAAGCGACGTTAGCCACCGAAGATCTGGCGCCAGATGATCGTCGGGAACCAGCCGCAGCTCACGCAGGGCACTCAGCAGAACATCGTTCCTAACTGTGCCGACTTTGGCTGCGTAGTTCCATACAACAATGTCGCTCAGGTTGCTGGGATTCGTGTAGGTCCCGAAAAGGCGAACACCTGCGGTGGCGGCTCCCACAATTGGCTTAAAGATCTTCGTGTTCCGACTGATCTTCTTAGAGTTCGAGGGCCATCGGCGCGGCTCGACCGGGATGCCGGGCGATCTACGCTCGACCAGTTCGGCGTTGTACATCTTGTTGGCGGCGGTCGGTTTCAGCGAATCGAGGTGCTGCGCCACCAGTGGCGGGATCTCGGCCGGCGTGATCTGTCGGCTGCCGTCAATTGGAACAGCGTAACGGCGCAGCTCGGCTCGGAAGTGTTCCTCGTCGCGGCAGCTCGCCGCGAATGCTTCGTGCAGCGACGGGGTGATGTACAGGCGGACCAGGTCTCGATAGTGAGGCCGGAACCCGAACCAGCGTCCCATCTGCATTAGGGTGTCCTGCTGTTTTGTCATGCGGCGGTAGTAAGAGATGGTCAGGCCTTCCACAGTGAAGCCACGTGCCAGGCTGTTGCCGCCGACGAGAATGCGCCACACCGGTCGCTGGTCGAAGTCGATTTCTTCCTTCTCAAGATCCCGATCGCTGTTGACCACTATGACCGGGTCGCCGGTGCGGCCGGTCTCCTTGACTGCCCTTGCGATGTAGGGGGTTAGTTCCTCGTAGCTGTCAGGCAGCGCATCCGGCCCACCGATGGCGACGCTTACCGGTCGGATGTCGGTTTCGTACAGCCTGCGGAGCCGGTCGGACGACGCCGTGGAGTAGTAGCCGCCGGCGCTCCACAGCTCGCGGATCCTGTCGGCTTGTTCGCGGTGGACGGATCGCTTCATGGCATGATGCGCGAGCATGGTGTGGTGGCGAAATGTGTCGATGCCACGGTCTTGACGAAAGAGTTTGACGGCGCCGGTGAGGACAAACGCGTCAAGGGCCTGACGAAGTAGTGGGTCGTCCTCTTCGCCTTCCTTGGGCAGCATTCGAACGTGCGCTTTCTCGTTTGAGGCGGCGTAGGTCCCGTCCTGATCCGTGCATTCGCTGTCCAGGTCTTGGAAATCGGCGGCGCCCATGTACCCAACTGGCGGATCTAATGAGATCAAGAAGTCACTTGGGAAAATGTCCTCCGCATCGCTGGGATCGATGAAGACATTTGCGAAGGGGGTCGCCGTGTATCCGATGTATTGAGCTCGCGGCAAAGCCCTGAGCAGTTCACCGATGCGTTTGTTGATCGTCGTCCGCTCGATCTGGTCGTGCTGCCACTTGGCCGGGTTACTCGTGTTCGGTGACGCTTGGTCCGACTCGTCGTCAATGATGATGGCCGGGATATCCGAAAGGCGGGTGGTGATCTTTTTGAGGTCCTTGACGAGCTTCTGCAAGACGATGCCGTTCTTCTTGACCACCACCAACCGCGCGTCACTGCTCTTCAGGTTGATCGGTTCATAGAACGGCCTCGCGCGATCGCTCCGTTCGAAGTCCAGGGCGCTGATCCCCTGCTGCAGACTGCGATAATCGAAGTCCCGAGTGGTGAGCCTGACGATGTCAGGGCGGCCGGCGTCGGATGGACGTACCCCGTGTGACACGAACTTGCCGTCCTGCCAATCGCGGTCGGCGTGGTAATCGAACGACTCGGTATCGTCTTCGCTGATCCCGCGTAGCAGGTTCTCTCGGCCCACGAGTTCCATGTCCAAGCGACGCTGAGTCTGCGTCCGTAGCAGGTCCGTGCTGCCGGTCAACACCACTATCAGCCGGTAGCCAGCATCGACAGCCTTCGCGATGACCCCCGTGAAGTTCGCGGTCTTCCCACTTTGCACGTGCCCGACGACGAGGCCTTTCGCCTGATGGCGCTCCATGCGGCTTGGATCCGCGAGACGCTCGACAACACGTGTCGTGGCGACATCGAGTGCCGCGACAGCGTCGCCACGAAGATGGCGTGTATGAAGAAGATGCTGGCGATAATGATCCCAGTAGAACGCCTGGTCGCAACGCAGGCGGTCCGTGTACCACGGATGCCACGGAGCGTCAATTACCGTATCTCCAATTGAAGCGACCGGAAACCTTTCGCCAAGGAACGCGGCGGTCTGGTCATCGACTGCGAGCAACTCAATCGTGCGAGCGCGACGCTCGGCAGTGTTCGGATCAGTCGTCGCAACCCACTCCACGTCTGTCGCTGCGTCCCATGTAGCGAGCCAGACCGCGAAGTCCTTCTGGAGCGGATCGTTAGGATCGGGTGCAGCGAGACACGCGCGGAGCGGCCCATCGCCTACCTGCACCGTCGGATCGTCGATCATGGATTCGGCCATCGGATGGATCCGCCGAGGCCCGCGCAGCTCCATCGACTTGAGAGCCTCGCGGTAGCCGGTGACGATGAGATCTTTCATGACGGCACCTCTGTAGCAATCGCGGCCGAAATGCCGGAAGGGACTGGCTGGTCGGTGTACTGATCAGAAAGGTCGATCTTGTATCGGACCTCGACAAGGCCACGGCTCATGGTGGTGTCGCTGGTAAAGCTCTTGGATGTGAGACGCGGAAATTCACCGGCCACGAGAAACGCGGCAGAAGGAAACCGCCGCCGCCACCGCATGACGTCTATTTCGTCGTGGCTCTCGGTCCAGCCTGCGGCATCGAGTCGACGTTCGAAATCGTCTCGCACGGCGAGTCCGGCAACACTGCGTGCCGCGTCGACCAGGTCTCTCAATCGCCACCCTTGATTTGGTCCTGCCTCTGTGAACTGGTGAGACACGAGCCAGAGGGGCGTGTCGGCTGTGGGTTCCAGTTGCGTTAGCGAGTCGATCCAGTGCATCCGGTGCTCCGACGTCGTCGACTTGACCTCGACATCGTGGCCCAACATGGCGAAGTCATGTTCTTCTCCGTGCGGACCACGCCAGCCAGCTACCGCGGTCGACGGCCCGACGAGCTTGCAGAGCCCGATGAATACCAGGAGTTCGCCGCAGAGCCCGAGCTCACGTTCTCGCGTCAGTGTCGGTGTTCGTCGCAGGAAGCGACCGAGTAGCCGCAGCGTCTCCCGGATAGCGTCGGACATCGTGCTGCCGTTGAGCTGAACGCGATCGGCGACCGCACACAGAACCGGGTATGCATCCAGAAACAAGGCCGAATCTGTCACCCGCAGTTCGATGTCACCGCCACCTGGACCGGACACCGTGCGCACATGTTCCAGGCCAGTAACCGGCAGATCCTCACCGGCTCGGCGCGGACCGCGCAGGCTGATCGAATGAACAACTGGATCAATGCTAAGGATGAGTCTCGGCTCGCCATCGATGGGGTGCGCCATTGCAACACCAGCGGATAGATACTCACGAAATCCGTCCATGCCGAGATGCCGATCGATTGTCACGCGCTTTCGCCTCTGGCCATCTGAGACCGTGCCGCAACGGTGAGGACTTCCTGCCACAGAGCAATGTCGTCCTTGTCCTTGGGACCGAGGTATTCGCCTTCAAACACATCCTCCATCAACAGATACAGCAATGCCTTGAAGAGCGGCGCGTCATTTATCCCGCCATGACCTGCGCCGCGAACGGCGTGGCGATATCGGTCGTTCAGCCACAGAGTGCGGGCGTCCCGATCGACGATGAACAGATCCGTACCGTCAAACCGGCGCCACCGGATGTGGACGGCCTGTTCGCCTGCAAGAAACGGGACCTCGTCGTGTATGACCCGCCGAACTGCGGGTTCAAACCCCTTTCCCGGAGGCAGCATCGACTTGCGGTTCCGGCCACGCTGCCGTGATCGTCTGAACACGCTTTCCGCTTCGCGCAGGTAGTCGGTCACGCTTGTCCCGTCGGCGGCACGAGCAGCCTCCACTAGCCGCGCGAACTCTGGGCCGACACTAACTCGCGACTTCTCGGGGTTCATCTGGAAGAGTCCGGCGATGTCATCGTCGATCTCGACCGCGACCCTGGCCAACTGCAGCCGCGCGTCGGGTGCAGTTATTCCGTCCCAGCCGCCGGCGTGTAGCAGACGCTCGGCGCGATAGAAGTAGAGGCCCTGCCGCTCGAGCACGCCACCGGGCAGCCGAAATTCGGGCAGCTTCGAGCGTCCGGGCCAGATATGACACCCGAAGCTGACCTGGCCACGCTCGTGGCGGGCGACGAGCGGTTTCGGATAGTCGGGGTGACCCGGTCGGCCGTAGCCAAAGGGGTCCAGCGACGACACCTCAAACGCGGGGCTGACAACACCGCCGTCGATGTCTTCGACGTCCAGCGCGACGCGCAGTCGACCGTCCGCGATGAAGCGATGAAACACCAAGCCAAGGTGGTTAAGGATCGTGTTGATCGTCGCGCTGATGAATCCCTGAAGGCGGGTCACTTCGTCGGTAGCGGTAAATCCAGTTACTTCGTCCCACCGGATCACCGTTCGACTGCCTGTTCCAGGCTGCTCAAATCCCCACGGCCGGTTGAGTTCTTCGCCCGCGAACGCCCCAAGTACGACGTCGCAGCGGAAATCAGTCATGCCCCCGAGCCGCCATCGCCGGCCCAGCGGTTCACCACCATTGGTGCGAGACAGCACGGTAAGACTGCGCGCCTGGCTGAAGGACGCCGCCTTCATGCCCAACCCGAACTTGCCAAGGCTGCTTGCCCCGTAGTCACGTCGTCCGCCGACCGTCATCGCCGAGTCGATTTGGCCTCTGTCGATGCCCTTGCCATTGTCCACGACGTACAAGGATCGGAGACGACCCTCACGTTGCACAAACCGGATGATCACTTCCGACGCCGCCGCATCCACCGCGTTGTCGACCAGGTCAGCGAGCGCCGTCTCCAAGCGATGATTGCGCCCAAGGCTGTCCAGGGCATGTGGATCGGGAGGCAGGTTCACCGTGCCGCTAGTCGGCACTTCGTCACGCCAAAATGACAAGGTTCGATCACTCCAATCACGCTTATGCCCATATGCCCGATTATGGGGAGCCGCCTCGACTTCTTGCGCCGTGAGGAGCACGGATGGTCAGACGATGGTAAAGATTAAGCCGGTGAGCGCCCGCGCTTGTCTAGCGTCCGATGGGTCGATTCAGGGAATAGGCGTCCAGACACAATCGCGTGTATACAGCGCTTGTCGTTATAACCGATGTGCCCGCGACCTTTGTGCTGTGGCCATTGCAATGCAGGCGCTCGCCGCTTCGCGACCCCTTCGAGATCCGCACTCAGCGCTTCTTTCCTGACCCTTTAGCGAGTAGATCTTCAGGAACCCAGATCAATGTCGCAGTGAAAGTGCCTGAAGGTCGTGAAGTTCCACGTATTGAGCTCGGACCGCGGCATGGTCGGCGACGCGAAGCGGTTCTAGAGCCATCAGCGTGCCCGCTGGCGAACTGGCAGGTCGTCGCAAATAGTGCTTGGTCACTCCTAAAAGGTCAGAGCTGATCACGCCTTCATTCTGTGGCGGGACGCGAGCGTTTCAGAAGGCTATCTAATAAGGACGCCGACTGCCGGCGCGCGTGCACTTCTACTATGTCGATTCCCTCGGGCGCGAGTCAGGCACTGGAGACCGGGTCAGATCAGCCGTGCAAAGTGCGCCAGTCGCCCGCCTGTACCCGTACTGCTCACCGTGCACCATTGTTCGTCTTGTATGTGTCCATGCGGCGCAGCTACGCAATCGACGAGCTGCTCTACGAATCCGTCCAGCGATGGACACGGCACGAACTGAGATCCCCGATGACGAGTCCAAGGGTTGTAGTGGCGGACGCTACTGAAGCGGCGTGCGGACGCGCCATCGGCCCGTGTTTCGCGTTGCGGTCTCGCTCGCACGTCACCGCCCTCCAAAGGTTCGACCACTACATTCATGGACATGTTCGCCGCGCCGATGGTTAACCTCTACACGCGCGACATTGAAGCGGGACTGCGCTTCTACCGCGACCTTCTCGGCTTTGCAGAGACGTTCCGTACGCCGACGGAGGGCGTCCCCGAGCACGTCGAACTTCGGTTGTACGGGTTCACCGTTGGCCTCGGCACGGTCGAAGCAGCCAAACGAGTACACGACGTTGAACCTGAGCCGGGCAGTCCGGCCATGGTCCTCGTCGTGTGGACTGACGACGTCGACGCCGCCTTCCAAGAGCTCGTGGCGGCGGGGACGCCCGTCGTGCAGACGCCGCACAACACCGGCAACAACAACCGCAATGCCCTGCTGCGCGATCCGGATGGGAACCTGGTGGAGATCGTCGCCAAGGTTGCATGAGATTGCGCGAGCGGGACTGGCGGCCAGGCCGGGTCTACTTCCTGACGCTTCTGGAACCCTCGCGGGGACCACCGGACTCTGGCCCTTACCGCCAGGTCGGCCAGTCCATGCGACCGTAGGCCAGGCGAGACAGCGCGGCCACTGGATTAACGGCTTTGTGGCGGCAGACGAGCGAGGCGCCGCTCGGCGTCGGCAAGGACTTACGTCGCGACGACCGCGATCGCCTCGATGGAGATCAGCAGGCCACGCGGCAGGACAACGTTCGCCGGTGCGGATCGTGCCGGGGCGGGGTCCGGCATGTAGCGCGCGTAGATCGCGTTGATGGTCGCGAAGTCCTCGACGTTGGCGTAGAAGATTGTCGTCTTGACCAATGTGGACAACGACCCGCCTGCCTCGGTCAGGATCGCCTCCAGGTTGCGCAGCGCCTGCTCCGTTTGTGCTTCGATGCCGTCCGCGATGTCGCCGGTCGCAGGGTCGATGCCGGGCGTACCGGAGCAGAACACGAACCCGTTGGCGACGATCGCTTGGCTATAAGGCCCGATCGCGGGCGGCGCAGCGTCAGTGGCGACCGCAGTTCTGATCATGAATCGTGACCCTTCGTGAGAAGCAACGCCGCGGATACACGCAGCCCTGGCCGCCGGCCGAGTGTAAGCGCCCCCGGCGACCTAACACGATCGATAACCCAGCGCCGCGGACACAGCATTACACGTCTATGTGCGAACCCATGATGACCGTGCGGCCGCGAGGCAGACCGAAGTGCTCCGCGGCGTCGGCAGTGATGTACGACGTCGCGATGAACAGCCGCTTCTGCCACGCCGGCATGGTCGGTGCCGTACCGCGGGTTAGCTGAATCTTCGACAGGAAGTACGACGCCTCATCCAGGTCCAGCGGCCCCTCCGTCGCGACCGGGTCGAGAGTCCGGAGAGTGGCCGGTACGTCGGGCGTCTCCATGTACCCGAACCGTGCCGTGACGTGCGTGATGCCGTCCTCGGCGTACCCGAGGTCGTCGACCGTCACGCGCTCCGACGCGGGTACCCGCGGAACTGGCTCGGTCTGAACCGCAACGATCACGACGTGCGCATGGCGGACGTGGTTGTGTTCAAGGTTCGCGCGCAGCGCAAGCGGCGCGGACCGCTTACCACGGTTGAGGAAGATGGCCGTCCCGGGCACCCGCCGGGTCAACGCCGACGGGCTGCGCAGCTTCTCGACGAACTCGGCCAACGGTCCCTCGCGGCGCTCCCGTTCCGCGGTCACGATTTCGCGGCCCTTCTGCCACGTCGTCATGATGGTGAACGCGGTGAGCCCGATCAGCAGCGGCAGCCACGCGCCGTGCACGAACTTGGTCAGGTTCGCGGCGAAGAACAACAGATCCACGCTCAGCAGCACGGCCGCGCCGCTGCCAAGCAACCAAAGCGGTGTACGCCATCGCAACCGCGCCACGTAGAAGAACAGCAGCGTCGTGATCGTGATGGTTCCGGTGACCGCCATGCCGAACGCGAACGCGAGCGCCACCGAGCTGCGGAACGCGAACACGAGCGTCACCACCGAAACCATCAAGAGCCAATTAATCCACGGTACGTAGACCTGACCCACCGTGGACTCCGACGTGTGCGCGATCCGGAGCCGCGGCAGGTACCCGAGTTCGGCCGCCTGCGACGCCACCGAGTATGCGCCGGTGATGACGGCCTGGGACGCGATCACGGTCGCGGCCGTCGCGAGAATCACCATCGGCAGCCGTGCCCAGCCCGGTGCGAGCAGGAAGAACGGGCCGGTGACGTTCGCGTGATTGTCGAGGATCAGCGCGCCCTGGCCGAAGTAGCTGAGTACGCACGCGGGAAACACCAGAATCAGCCACGCGCGCGTGATCGCCCGACGTCCGAAGTGGCCCATGTCGGCGTAGAGCGCTTCGGCGCCGGTGACCGCGAGCACCACGGCGGCCAACGCAAAGAACGCGATGCCGAAGTGGCCGAAGAGGAAGCCAAGCGCGTACGTCGGCGACAACGCCTTCAGGATGGCCGGGTGCGCAGCGATGCCACCGATCCCGCACGCGGCGATCGCGAGAAACCACACGATCATCACGGGTCCGAAGATGCGGCCGACCGCCGCGGTTCCTCGGCGCTGTACCAGAAACAGCACGACGATGATGGTCACCGTGATCGGGATAACCAGGTCGTGCAACGACGGGTCGACGATCTTGATGCCCTCGACCGCGGACAGCACGGAGATGGCCGGCGTAATCATGCTGTCGCCGAAGAACAACGCCGCGCCGAAGATGCCCAACGCCGCGAGCATGATCGCCGCGCGATGGCCGCCGCTCGCCGGCCACTTGCGCAGCAACGTGATGAGCGCCATGATGCCGCCCTCACCCTGGTTGTCGGCGCGCATGGCGAGCAACACGTACGTGACCGTGACGATCATCATCACCGACCAGAACACGAGCGATACGAGACCGTAGACGTTGGCCGTGGATACCGGGACCGGATGCGGGTCGGCTGGGTTGAACAGCGTCTGCATCGTGTATATCGGGCTCGTACCGATGTCGCCGAAGACCACTCCGAGGGCGCCGATGACGACCGCGAGTCGCACCGCGTCGCGCGCACTCGCGGCCTGCCCGGTGCCGTGCCGTCCGGTTGTCACAGAACGCCTCCTCGAGCGGACCGGCCAGGCGCGCCGAACGTCGGATGATCTATCGGGACAGTACCGTGGCTGCGCGCACGAGCCCGTCCAATTGGTAACCGTGTGGTTCACGGTGAGGCTTACTGCGCCTCGCACCGTTCGCGCTTGGCGTGCTTGCGCTTGGCGCGCTTGGGCCCGGCGGCTCGCGCACGGCGCCTTGCGCTGTCCGCGAACCGATCTATCGCTTGCACGACCGCGCTTGACAGAATTTACATATGACCCAGATCCGCATCGCCGTACAAATCCACCCGCAGCACGGTTCCATGGCCGACCTTCTCGCGTGCGCGCGCCGCTCCGAAGAGTTGGGCGCCGACATCGTCTACGTGTGGGACCACTTCTACCCGTTGTACGGCAACCCCGACGGCGCCCACTTCGAATGCTGGACGACGCTCGCCGCGATCGGTGCGCAGACATCGCGGGTCGAGTTCGGCGCGCTGGTGACATGTAACTCGTACCGGAACCCGAACCTGCTCGCCGACATGGCGCGGACGGTCGACCACATCAGCGACGGCCGGCTCATCCTCGGCATCGGCTCCGGTTGGAAGCAGCGCGACTATGACGAGTACGGCTACCCGTTCGGCACCGCGGGATCTCGCCTAGACGACCTCGCCGACTCGCTACCCGTGATCCTCGACCGCATCCCGAAGCTGGTCCCCCAACCGACCCGGCACATCCCGTTGCTGATCGCCGGAACCGGGCATCGCAAGACGTTGCCGATGGTGGCGCAGTACGCCGATGCCTGGCACGCCGCGTTCCCCGACGAACCGGACGAGGTCGCTCCGCACGCGGCACGGCTGCGCGAGTGCTGCGAGGCAATCGGGCGCGACCCGGCCACGATCGAGTGGTCGGTCGGACTCGAGCCGGACGCACTCGAGCGCGACCTGACCTACGCCGAGGCGTACGTCAAGCTCGGCTTCACCCAGTTCACCCTCGGTGTCGGCGGGCCGGACTTCGACCTAACCGGCGTACCCGCGTGGTTGTCGTGGCGCGACGAGCGCAACGCCGCGTGACCAGCCCTCCCACGTGACGGGTTTCTCTGACGCCGGGCTCTACGAGCGCGGCCGCGCGACGTTGCTCGCGTCGTTGGAGACCCGCGCACTCCGCGCCGAATGCCGAGGCCGCCGATGTGACGCGCCGCCGTGAGCAGGCTCGGCAAGTTCCGAGCCGGCCAGACGCTCTACCGCTGGTAGAGTCGGCGCGTGGCCGAGGATGACACGAGCATCAAGGTATCCAAACGGACCCGCGAGCGGCTGGCCCAACTGGCCGCCGAACGGCGCACGACGTTGAGAGACCTCGTCGAGCATCTTGCGGCCGCAGAGCCGACCGCCGCAGAGTTCGCCCACCGTGAACAACGCGCGCGTGCGGTGCTCGCGGAGCGCTTCGGCGTCGAGGTCGGACCGGCCGAACTCGCGGCATCCGCACGACTTCGCGAGACCATCGCCAATCGGAGTGCCGGCGCGTGATCGCGTGTCTGCTCGACGACAGTGCCCTAGTAGCCCTCGGCCGCGGCTATCCGGCGCTGTCGGGGTTCATCGTCGACGCGGCCGCCGGGCGGGCCGTAGTTGCGGTCCCGACGCTGTGCCTGTGCGCCGCCGAAGCGGAGCGACCCGGCATCGCCGACCATGTCGGCGCCCTACCTGTCGACATCGAGCCCCTCGACTTATCCACGACGATTCCGGTCGGCCGGCTGATCGGTGAGGGCATCGACTGGCGGATGGCCCACGCGGTCGCGGCCGCCTTGCCCAGCGCCCTCTATCCGGACGGGCGGGTCGTCTTGTCTGTCCAGACTGCCCGGTACCAGGGAACCAACGTCAACCCCATCGACCCCGGTGCGATCGACTAGACCGAACGTGCCGCCCCGGCTCGCAACGGGTGAAGGGCGCGGCACGCGTCGTGGTGGCGCACATCCGACACTGCAGATGATCGTGGCCGGGGGAAACTGAACGGGTCCGGCCGCGCGAGTGTGGAGCTGCCATGGTGATGACTCGTGTCCCGCCCACCCGCTTCGGGCTCGATCGTTCCGGCGTACCCGGGGATAGCCACCACGCCACGGTGATGAACTGGTACGCCACCCACACGAACGTGCGCATCGTCGGTGGGTACGTCGGCGGCGGGAAGGGCGCCGCCTGGGCGAAGGTGATCGTGCCCGACTGGGAGGCCGGCTGGGGAGTGGCCCTCTTCGCCAACACCCCGTCAGGCACCGAATGGGGGACGTACCGCGGCTCGTACAAGGGCCAATCGTTCACCTTCGACTCCGGCAGCGGGTTCGGAGCACTGGCCATCCTGAACGGTCCCCAGGACGTGGTCACGAGCGCACAGAACGTGGCGGCCTCACTCAAGCAGGCGATGAAAAGGCTGTTCCCGACGATCCGGCGGCCGATTCTGTTCCTGGACAACGAGGATGCCAGCCCGACGACCGTCGCGCCGGCGGCGATCCCGGACACTGTTGCCCGCGACCGGCACAACCAACCGGCGCCGACCGGTGCCCAGTCGACACTCTTCAACTGGTTACATGCCAACCGGAACGCGACCGACCCGATCGACACCGTGATGGCCGACGCCAGTGGGTCGACCCGGCAGGCCCACGGCATCGATGCGGCGCTGCCGTGGCTGCGCGAGGCGATCCGCGCGCTGACCGTGCCCGATCCGGACGGCTTCGCGGTCCGGCCGGCTCTCTACGCTCACACCAACCTCGTCGCCTCGCTGCTGGCCGACGTCCCCGACCTGCTGTTGTGCGACGTCAACTACGGCGGCCAGTCACGCAACGCGGCCAATGCGCCGCCGCACTCGATCGCCCCGCACGACGACTTCTATCTCTTCCCCGGTGTCAACAACTTCACGCTCAAGCCCCAGGCCGACTTCCCGAAGGTCAAGCTGACCGGCCGGTCGTCGTCGTTCACCGTGTGCCCGACCATCGTGCAGTGGGTCGGTGATAACGCGTTCCAGGTGCCCGACGCCAACGCGGTCCGCTCGCTGAGCGTCAGCGGAGCGACGGTGATCGGGATGGACTACGACGCGGCGCTCGTCGACGACCCGCTGACCCTGTCGCCCGGGCCGCGATTCTCGATCGGGTCGGACGGTTGGTTGTGGCGGATCGACCGGGTAGCCGCCAGCCAGGGCGGCACACCCCGGCCCGGCATCGCCAGCATCAGCTGTGTCAACCTCGCGAAGCGCGGTGCGCCCGCGCCGCCAGTGCTGCGCTCGGCGATGGCCGGCTCGGCACGGGTCTTGCCGACGGAGCGGCCGCGCCCGGTTCAGGTCGGCGGCCGTACCCTCGCGCTGGTCGCCTGCCAGGACACCGGCAACGGCGGCGTCGGATTGGCGTACACCGAACGTACCGGCAATTCGACGCCGCTGGCCGCGCCCAAGGTGGCGGTCGCCGCGGACACCGCGGTGGGGGTTGACTCCCCGTTCGCCGTGGTGGTGTCGGGTTCGGCGGTAAACATCGCCACCGTCGGGCGGGACAACCACTTGCGGGTGGCCCGGTTCGATCCGGCGGCGCGCAACCCGGCGTCGTGGACGGACACGAAACTACTCGTGACCGGTGGCATCGCGATCCGGTCGATCGGCGGCTCCACGTGGATCGCAGCGGTCACCGAGGACAACCAGCACAACCCGACCCTGTCGGTGATCGGGTCGCCGCCGTGGCCGCCGAGCGCGGCCGTGCCGCTGCCGGTCGGCCGACCAGCGGTGCCGCCGCTGGCCACCACCCGACTCGCCCTGCGCGAATACCTCAACCAGCCGGTCCTGCTCTATGTCGGAGCCGATCTCACGCTCTACTACCAAACCCTTTCCGGCCGTACGTGGAGCGCGCCGGCCCGGGTGACCGACGAGACCCTGTCGCCGTTCACCACGCTGGCTGCCGTCGAGTCCGGTTCGGGTCTGGAGATCCTGGCCATCCGTGAGGACCTGACCCTCCAGCTGTACGCACTCACGCCCGGCCGCGCCGGCACGGTGATGGGAAGCTTGCTCGCACCGAGCGACCCGGTCGACCGGCGCCATCCGGCATTCTTCGCCCGAGTGCCGAACCCGTACGGCGACCTCGGCCTCGCCGTGGTCGGCAAGCAGCGGCTGGTCGCGGTCAACCGGACGACGGCGCCTGCGCCGCCGGCGCCTGGCACGGCGAGCCTGCCCGAACGATTCGGGACCATCGCCTTCACCGGCCAGCAGATCTCGCCGCCCGGCACGATCACGCCGTGGACCGACCTTGCCTAACTCTCCAGTGGAGGGTCAGGTCTTTCCCGGCACCGTCAGGCAATCGTGGCCAGGTTGCTGGTCACGGCGATGTCGATGCCGGAGGTCGGGGTGTATTCCGACCATTCGGCGATGACGACGCCGTTCTCGCCCGGCTGGACGACCGGGAACGGTTGGACCGAGCCGTCGTGGGCGTTGGTCAGGGCGGCCACCGTGATGTGGGTGGCGTCCGGCACCGCCAGCACCGTCTGTGCCTCCTGCACCCCGGAGTCGAAGTCGTCGATCGTAACCCGCGCACCGACCAGGAAGTTCTGCGTGTTGTCGACCGGGACCGTCACGGGCGATGTGCTCGCGGCCAGCGTGGCGGTCGACGCGGCAGCCGCCATGTCGGTCGGCTCGACCGGTACGGAACCCGGGTTGGCGGGCGGGATGTCGGGATAGTTCGTGTCGTCGTACGCCTGGATCTCCTGGGCGATCGTCATGTACGGGTGGTTGGACGGCAGCTGGGTACCGAAGCTGCCCAGCTCCACAAAGGACAGCCACGCCTGCTCGTACCCCTTGCGGACGGGCAGGACGACGCGTGCACTGCCGGCCCGTAGAAACGCCTGCCGGATCGCGTCCGGGTGCTGGATCTGACGGATGAAGTCCCAAGCGGGCGGCACGTCCCAGAAGTAGGAGTAGAGGAAGTAGAGCACGTTCTCCCACTCGATGGCCTCGTTGATGAACTTCACCATCTCCTCGTACTGGAACATGGTGGTCCACATCGAGGACGAGATGCTGGTTTCGTTGCCGGTGAACGAGATCCCGTGGCTCAGGTCGCCGCCCGACTTGACGAACACATTGATCACCTCGGGCGGCATGAAGTCGAAGCTCGGCCCGAGCAGCCAGCGCAGGACGCCCTTCATGATCTCGTCGTTTTCTTCGCGACGCAGCGTCAGTGTGTCCACATTGAGCTTGGCGCGCAGCGCGTCACGCTGCTGGGCATAACCGGACTGCTGGGCGTAGAAGGCGTCCCTAGCGGCATCGTGCAGCGCCTGCCAGACCGCCATCTGCCACTGGGCCATGGCCTCATCGGTCGGGATATACGTAAGAACGAATGTGACGGCGGCGGCGTCGACGTTCTGCAGGAAGTAGACGATCTTCTGAGATCCGGTGGCGCCGGTCATGAAGT
Source organism: Micromonosporaceae bacterium (assembly GCA_035713725.1). GTDB lineage: Bacteria > Actinomycetota > Actinomycetes > Mycobacteriales > Micromonosporaceae > DASQPR01. The sequence goes on along the minus strand of DASTMZ010000068.1, from coordinate 2,737 downwards.
TGACCGCGGCCGTCAGATCGACGACGAACGAGGCCTGGCCATTGTTGCCCAGCCCAGGTGGTTGCCCGTACCCGAAGACGATGAAGTTGCGAGGCGGGTCGCTGTTCACGTTGCCGATCATCGCGTCGAGTACGGCACCGGTGAGCTCGAAGCCGTCCGGGATGTCGAACGGAACCTCGAAGAAGTGGTACCCCTCGTCGTCGCCGAGCGCGCCCAGGCCGCTGACCGCGCCGCCGAGCCGCACCGACTGCGATGCCAACGGCGGCGCCGGGACCGAGGCTCCAAAATCGGCTGCCTTCTGCAGGTAGTTGTCACGAGTGATGTCGCCCGGCTTGAGGTCGAACGAGAACGGCTGGTTGAGCTGGTCCTCGAAGTAGGCGATCTGAGCGAACAGCTCCCGCAAGGTCGCGCCCGGCTCGGGGATGGCGATGTCGTACGTCATCCGCAACCCGTACCGGTAGAGCCGCACCCGCCATTTGCGCATCATGCTGAAGTAGTCGATGCGCATGGGATCGGTATCGCTCGGGTTCTCCAGCGAGCGCGTGGTCGTCTCCGAACTTCCCGTGACGGTCGTGGTGGAGATCGTCGTCTTGTGCTCCTGCTTCACGCGGGAAGACGCGTTCTGTGTCGTCTGCTTGGCGTGCTTCTGGCTCTCCGTTGTCGCCTTCGACATCGCGTCCTGCGTACCGAACGAGGTGGTCACCGTCGCAGTGACCCACGGGCAGCTGCCAGAGACCGTCGCATTGATGTTGAACTGGTTGCTGTGCGACACCTGCGACGTTGTGGACTGGGCAAGCTCGGTGTTCTCGGTCACCCCGGTCTCGCTGACGTTTTCCAGGGAGTCGGTCACGATCGACGTGAATTCGCTGGTGGTGACCGACCACTCCTTCTGTACCACCGCGGTCGTCTCTCGCGGCGCGAGCGGGATCGTTGCGACGAGCTCGCCGCGTTCGATGCCCTCCGGGCTCATCTCGACCTTCTCGAGGTTGAGCATGCCGATCGGCGTCGCGCTCACGTGAGTCTGGAACCCTTTCAGGGCAACGATCGCCGTGTTCAGGTCGATCTGACGCTGGGCTACCGCCACCGCCCCGATGTCGACGGAGGCCGACTCGACGCGGAATCCGCCGGCCGGTGTGATGGCCTGGCCTGGGCCTGGCGCGGGAGGTATGGGCGTGGCCGCAGCCTCGGCCACTGGGACCGGCCGCGGCATCGGCGCGACAGCGGCACCGGGCGGCGGGACTTGCGCGCCGGGCGGCGGCGGGACCTGTGCGCGCCCGATGCTTGTCGGCACATGCGCCGGGGACTCGACGTGTCCGGCCGCCACCGGTGGCGGCGCGAGGTCGACCGCGGGAGGGGCCGCGGCGACCGGCGGCGCGGCTGCGGCGACCGGCGGCGCGGCTGCGGCCTGGACCGCGACGGGTGGCGCCGTGACGGGCGGTGGGTTGAGTGGCGGCGCAGTGATCGGCGGCAGGATGGCTGGCGGCGCAGTGATGGCCGGCGGGTTGACCGGCGGCGCGGTTACGGACTGGGACCGGGCGGCGTCGACGGCCCGCTGCCGAGTTGCCACCAAGGCCGTGCCGAACGCGGTCAGAGCCGCGGCGGGCACGGTCGCGAAGTCGGATGCGCGCGGTAACTGAGCAGGCAGTGGCGAGCCCTCGAACTGGCGGAGCAGCGCGACCGTCTTCTGATCGCTTCCAGCGATCCGGGCGACCTGGTCGACCTCGCCCGGTTGGAGGTCGAGGTTGCTCGCGAAGGTGTGCTTCGCGACGGCCGATCCGGAGTTCTGGTCGTTGCCCGATGGATCGGTCTGCAACGGGACGTACGTCCGCTTGGGCAGAACGCGCCTGGCGCTGTCGGATGCGGCCACGGTCGGACTCCCCTGAGAGTTCGGCGGCCGTCGGCGGGAGCACCGTCCGGTGAACCGGCGGCATACCCCGTCATCCTGACCGACCGGCGTGACACATTCGAGTCTGTGATCAAGTCGGATTCTCGACGGTCGCTCACAGCCGGGTCTCAGCCGAACGTAACCTGCTCCGGTCCGCGCATCGACACGGAACCAAACCCGATCTGATGCGCGTCGAACACGCATGAGATTCGGGATCGCCGTGTTGGCCGTCATGCTCGTCGCAGGGTGCGCCACGGCGTCAGACACGGCTAGCGGCCGCCCGGTGCCGGTGGCCTCGCGTGCCAACGCCAGCGATGCGGACCGGCGGGCTACGGCAGAAGCCGACGCACGCCGCCACCTCGCCGAGTTCACGCCTCCGGCCGGCGCCCACCAAATTCACGGTCAGCCACTCGGCGCGGATGCACTCGCCATGGATCCCGGCACGGTCGGTCGCACCACCGCGGTCGCGACTTCGTGGTGGACGATGACCTCAACACGTGCACTCGCAAAGGTTGTCGAAGCCGTTGCGATCCCCGTCGGCGCCAAAGCGGGCGACTCGTGGGGTACGGGCGGCACACCCGGCGACACGCGGACCATGTCGTTCGACTGGCCCCTCGTCGGACAGATCCTCGTCAGCCGGCAGCTGCTTGTCACCGGCACGCGCCTCGGCGACAGCATTGTGCTGCGCGTGGATGGCGAGACGACGTGGGTGCCACAGCGTCCGAAGAACTCGCTGATCCCATCCGGCGTCGCGTCCATTGTCCTGACATTCCAGCCACCGCGCTTCGGACCGGATCCGGACACCGTGAAGCCGTACGACCCGATCACCGTCACGGATCCCGGCCAGATCGA
>DASTMZ010000067.1:0-34059 GCA_035713725.1 Micromonosporaceae bacterium | reverse complement strand
CCGCTGACCCCGGCCGACGTCCACAACGTCGCCTTTAAGAAGCCCCCGATCGGCAAGCGGGGCTACGACGAAGATGAGGTCGACGCGTTCCTGGACGAGGTCGAGCGCGAGTTGGCACGCCTCATCGAGGACAACAACGAGTTGCGTGGGCAGGCCGGCGGAGCGCCACCGCGGCCGGGCGGTGATCCGCGCATGGCACAGGAGAACAACGACCTGAAGGCTCAGCTCGACCGGCTGCAGCGCGACAAGGGCGCGGCCGAGCAGGCGGCCCGTTCGATGCAGGCCGAGCTCGAACAGCTTCGCCAGGGCGGCGGCGGTGGCGGCGCAGGTCAGACCGGCGATGGCGAGCAGCAGGCACTTCGGGTGCTGATGATGGCGCAACGCACCGCGGACGATCACGTCAGCGATGCTCGCCGTGAGGCCGACAAGTTGCTCTCCGACGCGCGTACCAAGTCGGAGGAACTGGTCCGGGACGCGCGGGCAAAGTCAGAGGCGCTCGACCGGGACGCTCGCACGCGCCATGCCGAGGCGATGGGTGGTCTAGAGACCAAGCGCACCGCGCTGCAGAAGCACATCGAGGAGCTCAAGCAGTTCGAGCGCGAATACCGCACCCGCCTCAAGGCCTACCTGGAGAGCCAGCTGCGCGATCTGCACGGTCGCAGCGAAGGGCTGGAGTCCGAGGTGGCGCGCGGCGGCGAGGCGAGCCGCCCGGGTGGTGGCAACAGCGGCGGGCTCGCCGCGGCCGGCAGCGCACCGAACGCTTACGGAGGCTCCGGCAACCGGTCCGGCAGCGACTGAACGCCCGCCTCCCTGGTGGGCGGTAACAGGTGATCGTCGGAAGCGTCTTCCTCATCGTGGTCGCCGTCGGGTTACTGGTCGGTGGCGTGATCAACGGGTCAAACGTGCTGATCCTGTCGTCCATGGGGTCGACGGTGCTTGCCGCGATCCTGCTCGTCGTCGGTGTTCGGCAGACCGCGGACGACGCCGACGCACCCCCTGGTGACAACACGCCGACGCAGGTGTTTCCATCGGTGCCCGGCGATGCGACGCGAGCGACGCGGTGGGACCGGCTCCGTGGCGGCACGGCCATCGCGACAAGCCCGGTCACGACGAGCCCGTCCAGTGCGGTTCCGGCCGCCGTATCGGAGCAGGGCATCGCCCCCACCGCAACCGGTGCGGCACGGGTGCCGGCGGCCCGGACCGCCGAATCGCCCCCAGTCGGTCAGCCCGCCGCCGACGGACTGTCCGCAGTGGACCAGGCCGACGCAACGGCCGCCGACAGCACCGCGGAGGGTGCGGTGGACGACGAGTACGACGAGGTGCCGGCCGACGAGCCGGCCGTCGAGGCGAGCACGGCCGCCGACACCGCTCGCGCGCAGGCGCTGAATCCCGAGGTATTCGTCATCGACGGCCGGCCGCGTTATCACCTGCGCGGCTGCGTTCACCTGCTCGGCCGCCCGTCCGAGCCGCTGACGCTGCGGGAGGCCGCGGAGGAACTCGGCTTCACGCCGTGCGCCCTGTGTGAGCCCAATCGGACGATGGTCGCGGAGGCGTCACAGAGCGATTCCAACTGAGCTGTGCCGCCCAGGCGCTGCCGCCCAGACATACCGGCAGGGGCATCGCGTGCCGGTCGCCCGCCGCGTTCGTCAGAATGGGTCATGGTCACGATCGCACTACGGGTGAAACCCGGCGCCACTCGAACCGCGGTGGGCGGCGTCCGTCCGGGCCCGTACGGGTACGCGCTCGTGGTTTCCGTACCGGCGCCTGCGGTGGATGGTCGTGCCACCGACGCCGCGCTGTCCGCGGTCGCCCGCGCGCTCGGCGTGCGCCGCCGCGATCTCGCCCTGCGGGCCGGCGCTACGAGCCGCGACAAGCTCGTCGAGATATCCGATCCGCCGGCCGATCTGGACGAGCGGCTCGCCGCGTTGCGTGGACCGGCGTCGACGGCATGACATACGCCGAGAATCTCGCGATCCTGCTGGGCGCCGCCGTGATCTTGTGCGGCGCGATCGCGGTGCGGCTGTCCACCCGCATCGGCCTGCCCAGCCTGCTCGTCTATCTCGGCTTCGGTCTCGCGCTGGGGGAGTCCGGTCTCGGCATCCGGTTCGACAACGCGGAACTCACCCGGCATCTCGGCCTCGCCGCGCTGATCGTGATCATTGCGGAGGGTGGCCTGTCGTCGCGCTGGTCTGCGGTCCGCCCGGCGCTCGGCGCGGCGACGGCGCTCGCCACGGTCGGCGTGGTGGTCAGCGTCGCGGTGCTGGGTGGCCTAGTGCACTTCTTGTTCGAAATCGACTGGCGGCTCGCGCTTCTCTATGCCGCGGTGCTCTCACCGACAGACGCGGCAGCGATCTTCTCGACGCTGCGAAGATTGCGCCTCCGACCGCGCACCGCCGCCACGCTCGAGGCCGAGTCGGGCATGAACGACGCGATCGTGGTGCTCATCGTGCTCGCGCTCGCGGTGCCGGGCGCGCACTTCACCTGGCTCGAGGTGCCGCGCGCGCTCGGTGAACTCGCCGGCGGCGCGCTGGTTGGCGCCGCCGTCGGCTGGGCTGGTGCGGCCATGTTGAAGCGGGTCGCGCTGCCGGCCGCCGGCCTCTACCCGCTGGCCGTCGTTGGCCTGACGGTCCTTGCGTACGCGGTCGGCGCGCTCGCCCACCTGTCCGGCTTCATCGCGATCTATCTCGCCGGTGTCGTGCTCGGTAACGCACGCCTGCCGCACCGCCAGTCGATTCTGGGTTTCGCCGACGGTCTCGGGTGGCTCGCCCAAATTGGACTGTTCGTCCTGCTGGGCCTGCTGGCGTCGCCACCGCGTCTGGTGCATGCCGTGGTGCCGGGTCTGGTTGTCGGCGCGGTGCTCTTGTTCATCGCCCGCCCGATATCGGTCGCGGTGAGCGTGACGCCGCTGGGCATCGGGCTTCGAGAACAGGCCTTTCTGTCGTGGGCGGGGTTACGCGGCGCGATACCGATCGTGCTCGCGACCATCCCGCTGTCCGAGCATCTGTCCGGGGCTGAGGCGCTGTTCGACGTCGTGTTCGTGGTCGTGGTGATCTTCACGATCGTGCAGGGCACCACGTTGCCGCCCGTCGCGGCGTTCGCCGGTGTGACGGCGGCGGCTCAACCGACGGATTTGCATGTGGAGATCGCACCGCTCGACCGCATGAACGCCGATCTGCTGGAACTCGACATTCCGGTCGGATCCCGGCTGAACGGCGTCTATCTGGACGAGCTGCGACTGCCGGTCGGCGCCGTGGTGACCATGGTGACGCGGGACGGCCAGGGGTTCGTACCGGATCGGGGCACTCGCCTCAAGGTCGGCGATTCTCTGCTGATCGTCGCTACCCAGGACGTACGGGACGCCACCGCCGACCGGCTGGCCGCGGTCAGCAAACGCGGCCTCTTGGCTAGGTGGCTGCCGGAATCCTCGACGAGCCGTTTAAGGCGGCGCCGGCGGGGCATTTGAACAGTCGGAACCAATATCGCCGCCGGAAACATGCGTTTACCAATATTCCGAGGTAGATGCGCAAGCTGACCCGAATTCTGGTTAGATCGTGTGGCATGTTTGTCGGACGGCAATAGGTTCCGTATTCTTGCCAGCCTCACCAGTGCGCGGCGCGAGCCGCGCCTGTCGTTTTCATTTGGGGGAATCTGATGGCCGAGAGGGCAGGCGTGCGCACCGCGACGCCGGCAAACGCCCGCGCGGCGCAGGGTGCCCAAGCCGGCCTCGAGCGGTCCGCCGGACGCGCCACGCCGACGAAATCGGTGGCGAACGGCAAGCGCGTGCCGGCGGCAAAGACCCAGCCGGCAAAGACCCAGCCGGCAAAGACCGCGTCGGCCAGAACGACCTCGGCGAAGTCCACGCCGACGGCGAAACAGAGTTCGGCAAGGCCGGGGGGCACGGCGGCCGCGACGACCGGTGCGAAGACCAGCGGCCGTAAGGCGACCGCGGCACCGACGACCGCCGCCACGAGTAAGAACACGAACGCGGCCGGCAAGGCCGCAAGCGTGACCGCGTCGAGGACAACGGCGAGCAAGCGCGCCACCGGGACGGCGACCGGTGCCTCGGCGGCGAACGCGAAGACCCCGGCGGCGAAGGCTGCCCAGAAGGCACCGGCAACCAAGGCACCGGCAGAAAAGGTGTCGAAGTCGGCCGGAAAGACAACCCCGGCGCCGACGAGCGCTAAGGCCACGCCAGCGAAGACCGGAGCGTCGAGCAAGACAGCCGCAGCTACCAAGACAGCCGCGGCGACGAAGGCGACGCCGGCCAAGGCGACCGAGACGAAGGTTGCCGCGGCGAAAGCGAATGCCGCCAAGACGACGGGGGCGAAGGCGCCGACGAAGACTTCGTCGCGCAACGCGCGAGAGCACGTTGCACCATCGGAGACGGCCGTGCGAGTGCCGTCCGCCCGCGGCGGGAAGACTCCGGCCAACGCGACTGTTTCCGAAGTGACCCGGCAGGCGTCCGACGTCCGCAACGGCAGCACGCCGCCGCGCGCTCGGGGCCGGGCCCGCGCGACGACGCTTGCCGCCTCGCCGAACGGCACCACATCAACGACCGCCGCGAACGACGCGGCCGAGGGGGGACTCATGGCAAAGCCCGCGGATACCGGCACAACGTCCGCGACCTCGACTGCGGCGCGCGTACCGGTGTCGACGCGTACGTCGAGCAAAACGGCGAAGAAGGTCGCTCCGCGTGCCGAGCGCAGCCCGGCGGAGACCGAAAAGATCCGCGTCGCCCTGCACGAGCGGCTTGCCGAACTCCGCGAGGAGTATGACCTGACGCTGTCGGAGATCAGTGAGCTGCAGCGAGACCGGCTGACCGACTCGGCCGGCGACGATCAGGCCGACACCGGCACGAAGACGTTCGAGCGTGAGCAGGAGATCAGTCTCGCCAACGGCATCCTCGAGCGCGTCACCCAGGTGGAGCGCGCGCTCGAGCGGCTCGACGAGGGCGGGTACGGCTGGTGTGAGCGGTGCGGCAATCCGATCCCGGTGGAGCGGCTGGCCGCGTTCCCGTCGGCTACCCTCTGCGTGACGTGTAAGCAGCTGGAGGAGCGGCGGTAGCACCGCGTGTCCCAACCGGCGAGGGAAGGAGTCCGGTGAGGCCCGTGGCCGAGCAACCAGCGCCCGAGCCCACCGACGACGGCCGGCGCACATCGGTGCGCTCCAGCGCCGAACCGGACGAGACGAAGCCGGTCGAGACGAAGCCAGGCGACACGAACCTCAGCGACCCAGCGGGCCCGCGGCGCCGCGCGATCGCGGTGGTCTTCGTGGTAGCCGCGGTCGCGCTGGCCCTCGACATCGTCACCAAGCAGCTGGTGGTCGCTCACCTGCGCGTCGGAGAGCCGGTGCGGATCATCCCGGGATTGCTCTACTTCAACTCCGACCGCAACGGCGGCGCCGCGTTCAGCATGGGTACCAGCATCACTTGGGTTTTCCCGACGATCGCGATCATCGTCAGTGGCACGATCGTCTATCTGGCTCGCGGCGTCCGCTCGGTGGCGTGGGCGATAGCGCTCGGCCTCGTCCTCGCCGGCGCGCTCGGCAATCTCGTCGATCGTCTGTTCCGCGCGCCCGGGCCGTTCCGTGGCGAGGTGGTCGACTTCATCGCGCTGTTCAATGGCTCGGCGCACGGTTTCGCGATCTTCAACATCGCGGACTCGTGTCTGACCATCGGCGTGATCCTCGCGGTGTTGTTGGAGTTGTTCGGCCGGCATCGCGACGGCTCCCGCTCCAGGCACTGAGAGGATGCGCTCTCTGGATGCCGGCGGCGATGGTCGGGCCGCACAGCCGGCTCCGGGCGGCGTTCCCGGACCGGATCGAGCCGGCGGAGACCGTCGTTCGATGCCGGTCCCGGACGGCCTGCACGGCATGCGCCTCGATCAGGCGATCTCGCGGCTCTTCGGATTGTCGCGGACGGCGGCCGCGGCCATCGTCGAGGCGGGTGACGCGTCGATTGACGGTACGCACCGATCGAAGTCCGAGAAGGTGACCGCGGGAGCGTGGCTCGAGGTCACGCTGCCGTTGCCGCAAGCGGTCGGACCGACCGTCGCCCCAACAGAGGTCGCCGGACTGTCCGTGGTGTATAGCGACGAGGACATCGTGGTGGTCGACAAGCCGGTTGGCGTCGCCGCACACCCAAGCCCCGGGTGGACCGGTCCGACCGTGCTCGCCGGGCTGGCCGCGCTCGGTCAGACCGTCGCGACGTCCGGCGCCGCCGAGCGGCAGGGCATCGTGCACCGGCTCGACGTCGGCACCACCGGACTGATGGTCGTTGCCAAGAGCGAACCGGCCTACCGCGACCTGAAGCGCGCGTTCCGGGAGCGCGAAGTGGACAAGCGCTACCACGCCGTCGTGCAGGGCCACCTCGACCCACTGCGGGGGACGGTCGATGCGCCGATTGACCGCCACCCGACGGCGGACTACAAGTGGGCTGTGGTCACCGCCGGTAAGCCGAGCGTCACTCATTACGACACGCTTGAGGCTTTCCCATCCGCGAGTCTCGTGGACGTACGTCTCGAGACCGGTCGTACGCACCAGATACGCGTCCACTTCGCAGCGCTGCGGCATCCCTGCGTCGGCGACCTGACCTATGGCGCGGATCCGAGACTCGCCGCACGGCTGCACCTGCAACGGCAATGGCTGCACGCGCGGTCGCTATCGTTCGCTCATCCCCGAACGGGTGAAATCGTCACGTTTACAAGTCCCTACCCGGCCGACCTCGCCGCCGCCCTCGACATCCTGCGTTCCGCGGCCTGAGCACATGACCACACCATCGGAGCCGTCCGGGCGGGATCAGCGCCCACCACGGCGGGAGCCGTACGGCCGACCCATGTCGAAGTGGTCGGCGGCGACCGGCCGTATCAGTCGCCATGCCGGCCGGTTGTTCGGAGCGCGTCAACGGCCCGCGGCGCCCGACGCAACGTCGGCGGCGCGCCCGACCGCGCCGAGCTTGGGTCCCGCGCCGAGCTTGGGTCAGCCGGCGCCGAGCACGCCGCCGACGAGCCCTCCGCCGAGCCCTCCGGTGGTGCCCGTGCTACCGCCACCGCCGGTCGCCCCATTGCCGAAGACTCCACTGGCGAAGACTCCAGTGCCGAAAACTCCAGCGCCGACCGCAACTGCCGCGCCCGAGCCGGTCGTTAACTCGCCGGCGGGTGACGACCCGTCAGCCGCCGGAACGCGTACCGATGGTCTGATCGAAACCGTGCCCGCCCCGCGCGAACCGTCGGCGGCAGGCGGACCGATCGCCGAACCGACCGCGAACGGGGTCACGACCGAGTTTCCCAAACTGTCCGACGTCACGGTCCAGATGGCCCGGCCGGACGTCGGACCGCAAGCGCCCGGTGTCCGGCGCCGCGCCGACGTGCTGAACGAACGCACCGTCAACCTTCGACCGCCGCGTTCGTTGCGGCGCACCGTGCGGCGTCGATCCCACCGGGTCGCGCGGTTCCTGCGCGCCGTCGACCGTCGCGCGCTGCCGCCGGTGGGCCGGGCGATTGCCAACTTCGGTCACCGGTCGCTCTGGCGACGGAGCGTCGCCTCGGTGGGCGCGATCACCGCGGTTGGGCTGCTGGTGCTCGCCGTCTATACCGCGACGCGGCCGGCCGCCGTCGACGACGCCGCGGTGTCCGTACCGGTCGGCGTACACACCGGAGAGTCGGTCAAGACGTACGTCTCGAACAGCAACGCCGCTACGCTCGCCGCCGCAGACGATGCCATTGGGGCGCAAGTGCCAATGCGTTATGCGCTCGTGTCGATGAAGGACTACCTGACGCCGCAGGCGTTCACGGCGCGGTTGGCCGGTACGAAGGTGGTTGGCGTCTTCATGGGCGTCCGCGCGGGCGGGCCACCGGCGGAGGTTATCTTCGCGAAGGTCGACGCCGTGCCGAGTGACATCGTGGCTGCCATGATGCGGGCCGCCGCGGAAAAGAAGATCGATGTGGCCATCACGGCCCGGGCACTGGAGTTACTCGATCGCGCAACCAGTAAGACGCCCGATGACGACGCCGTCCGGATGGGCTACCAGCGGGCCCAAAGGGTCGACAAGGCGGAGGAGAAAGAATTCCTTTCGCAATGCGCCTGCGTGTTCGCCGCGGTCGTGCACGGCTCGGTGGCGCAGCTTGCCACGCTGGTCTCGAGGCCGGGCGTGCGGGTTGTCGATCTGGCACCCATGACCGGTCGCCCCGACCAGGATGTCTTCTCGCCGTTGCTGCCGGACCAGACGCTGGTCGCCAAGCCGCCGCGGATAGTGGACGTGGCGGCCGGCGACTAGCAGCAATCAGATCGTGATGGCGCTCGTGCCGCCATGTGCGAGAGTTAGACCAACGTTGCCACGAGGCGATTTGGCACCGCCGATGCGTAGCGTTGCCGCGAGGCGAGTTGTCGACTGGCGAACGATCTCGACGCCAGGCAGCCAAAAGTCGGCGCGAAACCGTACGCTGTTCGCGGGCGGTGGACAACGGGCGGGAGGTGGCGCGTGGATCGCACGGACGCGGCGAACCGCGCCGAGCCGGCACCGCGGTGGCGCTCGTTGCTGGATCGCGCCCGCGGGTCGGGGCGTGCACACGACGACGCCGATCCGATCGATCGCGACGACCACGGCGAGCCAGCCTGGGACGACCGCACGTGGGACGACCGCTCGGCAGCTCAGCGGCGTCGCGATGATCGCACCCGCGTGATCGATCCGTCCCGTGCGGCGCCGCCGAGCCAAGATGGTGAGCCCGCCCGGCCGATGCGGACCGTGCCACCGCGCCGTCGGCCGGCCGACCCGGACGGATATCCGCCGCCGCCGCCCGGCAGCCTGTTCGTGGATTCGTCCAGTCGCGGCGGTGGCATCCCCTCCGGACCGCCGGCCCGCGGTTCGGCGCGTGGTCAAGCCCGCGGTGGGGCCACGGTCAATGGTGGGTACGCCGCAGGCAGCGCGTACGCACCGGGCGGATACGTTCCGGCTCCTAGTGCGCAACCGTCGCCGCCGATCCAACAGTCCGGCCCGCCCGCGTCGGCGGCCTATCAGGTGCCGACGCAGGCGCGCGGCCGTGGCCGGGTGGCCGGCCGGCTGGAGTGGCAGGCGCCGCCGACCAACGCCGGAGTCGATCAGATCGTCGCCACGCTGCGCCGTGACCTCGGCGGCCCACGGGTGCTCGCTTTCGCGAACCCGAAGGGCGGCGTCCACAAGACCACCGCGACGGTGTTGGCCGCGGCGACCATCGGTGGGGCGCGCGGTCGTGGGGTCGTCGCGTGGGATGACAACGAGTTGCGCGGCACGCTCGGGCTGCGCGCCGGTTCGGCGCGGCACGCTCGGACCATTCGCCATCTCGTCCGCGACCTCGACCACATCGAGGCGATCCTCGGCCCGAGCCTGCTCGAGGCTCTGGACGACTATCTGCGGCACGCGTCGGACGGCTCGTATGACGTGCTCGCCGGCGAGGAGAACCCGCGGTTCGCCCAGCATCTCGACCCGCACACCGTGCGTCGCGTTCTCGAGCTGCTGCGACGCACGCACGACGTGATCTGCGTCGACACCGGCAACAACGTGGAAAGCTCCAACTGGCGGACCGTGCTGCAGATGGCCGACCAGCTGGTGATCACCACGGTGCCGCGCGAGGATGCCGCGTTCACCGCGGATTGGATGCTCGACCTGCTCTACGACAACGGACTCGGCGATCTCGTCGCGAACGCGGTCACGCTGCTGTCGTGCCCGACTCCGAACCCGTCCGGGCTGCTGCAGGACCTGGCGACGCATTTCGCCACGCGCACCCGCGCGGTTGCCGTCGTGCCGTATGACCCGATGCTCGAAAGCGGCTCGTCGATCGACCACACGCAGCTCGCACCCGCGACCCGGCGTGCCTGGCTGCAGGCCGCCGGGGTGTTCGTGGAACCGTTCGTGCGCTGACCGTGGAACGGCTCAAGATCGATGGCGCATGGCTGCTGGAGCCCCGCGTCCTCGCCGACCCTCGGGGGAGCTTCCACGAGTGGTTCCGTGCGCCGGAGTTTCGCGAGGATGTCGGCCATCCGTTGACCGTCGCGCAGGCGAACTGCTCGGTCTCGTCCCGCGGCACGCTGCGCGGCGTGCACTTCGCCGACGTACCGCCGAGCCAGGCCAAATACGTCAAGTGCGTACGAGGGGCGATCATGGACGTGGTGGTCGACATCCGGACCGGCTCCCCGACGTTCGGCGCCTGGGAGTCCGTGCTGCTCGATGACGTCTCGCACCGGGCCGTCTACCTCGCCGAGGGCCTCGGTCACGCGTTCCTGGCGCTGACCGACGACGCGACCGTGATCTACCTGTGCTCGGCCGGTTACGCCCCGGAGCGCGAGCACGGCGTCCACCCGCTGGATCCGGCGGTCGGCATCGCGTGGCCGACCGACGTCGAGCCCTTGCTGTCGGAGAAGGATGCCGCCGCTCCGACACTCGCCGAGGCGCTCGAGAGCGGCCTTTTGCCGTCGTACCAGGATTGTCTGACTTTCACCGAGTCGCTCGCGGACTAAACGCTGACCGCCGGCGCCGCTCAACCGCGCTCCGCCGCGAGGAGCGCGGGGAACGCATCGGCCAGCGCGGTCTCCCAGTGGCGCATCGGCGCGATGCCGGCATCCCGCCAGCCGTCGTGCGCAAGCACGCTATACGCAGGCCGTGGCGCTGGCCGGACGAACGCCGCGCTGGTCGTCGGCCGAACCCGGTCGGGATCCGTGCCGAGCCGGCGGAACGTCTCCCGGGCCAGCTCGAACCACGTGCACGCACCGCCGTTGGTGCCGTGGTAGAGGCCGGGCCGGGCGGTCCGCGACAGCGCGCCCTCGGCTAGCCGGATCACCTGGGCGGCGAGGTCGACCGTCCAGGTCGGCTGGCCCTGCTGGTCGTCGACGACGTCGACGGTGTCCCGCGCCGCCTCCAGCCGGATCATGGTACGGACGAAGTTTGGGCCGTGCGCCCCGTAGAGCCATGCCGTGCGGACCACGTATCCGGTGTCCGGCAAGGTGGCCAGCACCGCGGTTTCGCCGGCGAGTTTCGATCGGCCGTACGCGGTGCGTGGCCCGGTCTCGTCGTGCTCGGCGTACGGAGTGGACGCGTCGCCGCTGAACACGTAGTCGGTAGAGATGTGCAGCATGGTGGCGCCGATCTTGGCGCACGCCTCGGCCAAGTTCGCGGCACCGTCGCCGTTGATCCGAGTCGCCTCCGTCGCGTGCGACTCGGCTTCGTCGACGGCGGTCCAGGCGGCACAGTTCACGACGACCGATGGTCGGTGGTGGTCGATCGCCGCGTGCACAGCGTCGCGATCGGTGATGTCCAATGCCCGCCGATCCAGGGCGACCGACTCGGTGTCGCCAAGCATCCGCGTCAAATCGATGCCGAGCATGCCTCCGGCGCCGGTGACCAGCCAGCCGTCGGTCATCTCGCGCCGCCGCACAGCCCGCTCGCCGACCTGGGTTGGTTGTCGCGTCACAGCAGCGCGGCGCGCGCCTTCAACGGCTCCCACCACGCGCGGTTGGCCCGATACCAGTCGACCGTCTCGGCGAGTCCGGTCTCGAACGTCACGCCCGGCCGGTAGCTGAGCTCGGTGCGAATCTTCGTACAGTCCACCGAGTAGCGCCGGTCGTGGCCCTTGCGATCGGGCACGTACTCGACCATGTCCCAGCCCACGCCGCAGGCGTCGAGCAGTCGCTCGGTGAGTTCCTTGTTGCTCAGCTCGGTGCCGCCGCCGATGTTGTAGACCTCGCCGGCGCGACCGCCCTGGCGCACCAGCTCGATGCCGACCACGTGGTCGTCGATGTGCAGCCAGTCCCGCACGTTCAGCCCGTCGCCGTAGAGCGGGACCCGCTGGCCGTCCAGCAGGTTCGTGATGAACAGCGGGATGACCTTCTCCGGGAAGTGGTGGTGGCCGTAGTTGTTGGAGCAGCGCGTCACGCGTACGTCCAGGTCGTGCGTACGGTGGTAGGACAGCGCGATGAGATCGCTGGCGGCCTTCGACGCGGAGTAGGGCGAGTTCGGCCGCACCGGATCCGTCTCCGGCCACGAGCCGGCCGAGATCGAGCCGTAGACCTCGTCCGTCGAGACGTGCACGAACGTACGCGTGCCGTGGCGCAGCGCGGCGTCTAGCAACGTTTGCGTGCCGACAACGTTGGTCTGCACGAACTCGGTGGCACCGAGGATCGACCGGTCGACGTGCGACTCGGCGGCGAAGTGCACCACCTCGTCGTGCTCGCCGAGCAGCTTGTTGACGAGGTCCGCGTCGCAGATGTCGCCGCGGACGAACTCCAAGCGGTCGCTGTCGCGTACCTCGTCGAGGTTGGCGAGATTGCCGGCGTACGTGAGCTTGTCGAGCACCGTGATCTCGACGTCCGGTCGGGCAATCGCGGGTGCGTGTGCACCGAGCAGCGACCGGACGTAGTGCGACCCGATGAAGCCGGCGCCGCCGGTGACCAGGATCCGCGTCATTTCGAGATCTGCACCTTACTGTGATCACCGAGCACGAACCGGTGGGCGGCGGGCACCGACGGCGCCGGGGTCACGTCCACCTCGCGGCCGATGAGCGAGGCCTCGATCCGTCGTACCCCCCGGATCGACGCGTTGCGCAGCACGATCGAGAACTCGATCTCGCTCGCCTCGATCCGGCAGCCGTCCGACACCGAGGTGAACGGGCCGACGTACGAGTCGCTGATCACGCAGTCCGCGCCGATGATCGCCGGTCCGACGATGCGCGACCTGGTAACCGTTGCGCCTTTCTCGATCCGTACCCGCCCGATGATCTGGCTCGCCGCGTCGACCGTCCCGACGATCTCCGGCTCGGTCGATTCGAGGACGGCCCGGTTGACCTCGAGCATGTCGTCGACGTTGCCGGTGTCCTTCCAATAGCCGGTGATCGTGGTGGACCGTACGTGCAGCCGCTCGTCGATCAGCCACTGGATCGCATCGGTGATCTCCAGCTCGCCGCGATCGGACGGCTGGATCTTTCGGACCGCCTCGTGGATGAGCGGGGAGAACAGGTAGACGCCGACGAGCGCGAGGTCGCTCTTCGGGGTAGCCGGCTTCTCCTCGAGACCAACTACGCGACCGTTCCCGTCGAGCTCGGCGACGCCGAAAGTGGTCGGATCGGGCACCCGGGTGAGCAGGATCTGGGCGTCCGGTCGCTGCTCGCGGAACTCGTCGACGACGTGGTCGATGCCGCCGACGATGAAGTTGTCGCCGAGATACATGACGAAGTCGTCGTCGGCCAGGAACTCGCGAGCGATCAACACGGCGTGGGCGAGGCCGAGCGGTCGATCCTGCGGGATGTAGGTCACCGATAGGCCGAACGCGGAGCCGTCGCCGACCGCGTCACGGATCTCCGCGGCCGTCTCACCGACCACGACACCGACCTCGGTGATGCCGCACGCCGCAATGGCCTCGAGCCCGTAGAACAGCACCGGCTTGTTCGCCACCGGGACGAGTTGCTTGGCCGACGTGTACGTGATCGGCCGAAGTCGGGTGCCGGCGCCTCCCGACAGTACGAGCGCCCTCATGGCCAGCCACTATACGCATTGCCACGAATTCGTACGGTGCGCCGAACCGGTACGCGACCGTTCGTTCATCCGGTGATCATCCATGTGGTGGTTCGGCGGACGGCGGGGCGAGCCGCGGCTCGCGGCGGGAACCGGAGAAGTGCCCGACACCCCGTCCGTCGCGCGTAGGTTCCGTCGGCCGGCCGGACTAATGTCGAACCCGCACGGCGGCGGCGCCGGGTCGATGGTTGCCGGGGTCGATGGTGGCGCTGGACAGTGCGGAGGTCGATGGTGGCAGTCGCCGCGCCGGGGTCGATCGTGCCGAGTCGACGATGCTGTGGTCGACGATGCTGAGCGAGAGGGCGATGCGGGCATGGGTGAGCGTCGGCGAGCGAGTCGGACCGCTCCGGGCGGCGGCCAGCCCGGCGCGGCGAGGCAGGCACGCCGATGAGCGAGAAGCCGGGCAGCGACAAGTTCGTGCACCTGCACGTGCACTCCGAATACTCGATGCTCGACGGCGCGGCCCGCCTCAAGGATCTGTTCGCCGAGGCGACCCGTCTCGACATGCCGGCACTCGCGATCACCGACCACGGCAACCTCTACGGCGCGTACGACTTCTATAAGCAGGCCGTGGCGACCGGCGTGAAGCCGGTGATCGGCGTGGAGGCATACATCACGCCCGGCACCGACCGGCGCGACAAGACGCGCGTGCGGTGGGCAGAGGGCGGCGAGAACGACGTCTCGGGCGGCGGCGCTTATACCCACATGACGTTGCTAGCCACCGACGCCGACGGGCTTCGGAACCTGTTCCGGCTGTGTTCGCTGGCGAGCCTCGAGGGCTATTACTACAAACCGCGCGCCGACCGAGAATTGCTGGCCCGCTATGCGAAGGGCCTGATCGCCACGACCGGTTGCCCGGGCGGTGAGGTGCAGACCTGGCTGCGCATCGGCGATTACGACAAGGCCTGCGCAGCGGCGGCTGAGTTCCGCGACATCTTCGGCGCGGACAACTTCTACCTCGAACTCATGGACCACCGTCTCGACATCGAAAAGCGGGTCCGGGCCGATCTGTTGCGCATCGGCAAGCAGCTCGGCCTCCGTCCGGTCGCGACGAACGATCTGCACTACACGTACGCGACCGATGCCGGCCCCCACGAGGTGCTGACCTGCATCCAGTCCGGCTCGACGATGGCCGATCCGCGGCGGTTCAAGCTAGAGGGTCAGGACTACTACCTCAAGTCGGCCGCCGAGATGCGCGCGATCTGGGACGGCGAGGTCCCTGGTGCCTGCGACGCGACGTTGGAGATCGCCGAGCGGGTCGGCGACTACGCGGAGGTCTTCGCACCGCGCAACCTGATGCCGTCGTTCCCGGTGCCGCACGGGGAGGACGAACAGTCGTTCCTGCGCGCCGAGGTGGAGCGCGGCCTGGCGCGCCGGTACCCGGGCGGTGTGCCGGACGCCCACCTGGACCGGGCGCACTACGAACTCGACGTCATCGACCAGATGGGCTTTCCCGGCTACTTCCTGGTCGTCGCCGACCTCGTCAGGCATGCGAAGGAAGTGGGCATCCGGGTCGGCCCCGGCCGTGGCTCGGCGACCGGCGCCATCATCGCCTACGCGCTGGGCATCACCGAACTCGACCCGATCGAGCACGGCTTGCTCTTCGAGCGGTTCCTGAACCCCGAGCGCATCTCGATGCCGGATATCGATCTCGACTTCGACGAGCGCCGGCGCGGCGAGATGATCCGCTACGCGACCGAGAAATACGGCGAAGAGCGCGTCGCGCAGATCGTGACGTACGCAACGATCAAGGCGAAGGCCGGCATCAAGGACGCCGCCCGGGTGCTCGGCTACCCGTTCGCACTCGGTGACAAGATCACCAAGGTCATGCCGCCGCCGGTGATGGGCAAGGACATCCCGCTCGCCGGCGTCTTCGACCCGACGCACCCGCGCTTCCCGGAGGCCAGCGAGTTCCGCCAGCTCTACGAGTCCGACGCGGACGTGGCCACCGTGGTGGACACGGCACGCGGCCTGGAGGGCCTCAAACGCCAGGTGGGCGTACATGCCGCCGGTGTGATCCTGTCCGGCGAGCCGTTGCTCGACGTGATCCCGATCTGGCGCCGCGACCAGGACGGCGCGATCATCACCCAGTTCGACATGGGCGCGTGCGAATACATCGGCCTGCTGAAAATGGACTTCCTCGGGCTGCGGAACCTCACCGTGCTCGACGACACGCTGGAGTCGATCGCCGACAACCGCCACATCGACCTCGTCCTCGAGGACCTGGCGCTGGACGACAAGCCGACATATGAGCTGCTGGCCCGCGGCGACACGCTCGGCGTCTTCCAGCTGGACGGCGCGCCGATGCGCGCGCTGCTGCGATCGATGGCACCGGACAACTTCGAGGACATCGCGGCGGTGCTCGCGCTCTACCGCCCCGGTCCGATGGGCGCGAACGCGCACTACGACTACGCCGACCGCAAGACCGGCCGCAAGCCGGTCACGCCGATCCACGCGGAGCTTGCCGAGCCGTTGGCCGACATCCTCGACGACACCTACGGCGTGATCGTCTACCAGGAACAAGTCATTGCGATCGCACAGAAGGTGGCCGGCTACTCGCTCGGAAAGGCCGACCTGCTGCGCCGCGCGATGGGCAAGAAGAAGAAGGAGATCCTCGACAAGGAATACGTCCCGTTCTCGGAAGGCATGCGCGAGCACGGATACTCCGACGGCGCGATCAAGACGCTGTGGGACATCCTCGTTCCGTTCTCCGACTACGCGTTCAACAAGTCGCACACCGCCGGCTACGGTCTGGTGTCCTACTGGACGGCGTACCTCAAGGCGAACTATCCGGCCGAATACATGGCCGCGTTGCTCACCAGCGTCGGCGACGACAAGGACAAGTCGGCCGTCTATCTCGCCGAGTGCCGTCGGATGGGCATCAAGGTGCTGCCGCCGGACGTCAACGAGTCCAACGCACGCTTCGCCGCGGTCGGCACCGACATCCGGTTCGGGCTCGCTGCGATTCGCAACGTCGGCGTCAACGTCGTCGAGTCGATCCGCCGTGCGCGCAAGGAAAAGGGCGCGTTCACCGACTTCTACGACTACCTCCGCAAGGTGGACGTGGTGGCGTGCAACAAGAAGGCCGTCGAATCACTGATCAAGGCGGGCGCGTACGACTCGCTCGGGCACAGCCGGCGCGGACTGCTCGCGGTGCACGCGGATGCCGTCGACTCGTTCGTGGACGTGAAGCGCAACGAGGCGATGGGCCAATACGACCTGTTCTCGGCGTTCGGCGACGGCTTCGCTGGCGGCGACGACGCGGCGGCCGGGCCGGGCGACGCGGGACTCGCGGTGACGCCGCCGATCCCGACCGCCGAGTGGGACAAGGCGGATCTGCTCGCGTTCGAGCGGGAGATGCTCGGCCTCTATGTGTCCGACCACCCGCTGCTCGGGCTCGAACATGTGCTGTACGCCGCCGCCGAGATGCCGATCTCCGCGCTATTCGAGGAGGGGGCGGTCGGCGATGGCCAGATCGTGACGCTCGCCGGCATTCTCTCCGGGGTGTTGCGCCGCATCACGAAGCAGGGCCGCAGCTGGGCCAGCGCCACGCTGGAGGATCTTGGCGGTGCCGTGGAGGTGTTGTTCTTCCCGAACACGTACGAGTTGGTTGGCCAGTATGTGGCCGAGGACGCGATCGTGGTGGTGCGCGGCCGTGTCGACCGCCGTGACGATCCGCCGCGGCTCATGGCGATGGACCTCTCGATCCCGGACATCTCCGCGCCGGACACGGTCAAGCCCGTCGTGGTCGCGTTGCCGCAGTCGCGGTGTACGCCGCCACTCGTGGACCGGCTCAAGGAAGTGCTGGCGAGCCATCCCGGTCCGGCGGAGGTGCATGTCCGGCTGCTCAGCGGCTCGCGAGCGACCACCCTTCGGCTGTCGCCGATGCGGGTGGCGCCGACCAGCGCGCTGATGGCCGATCTGAAGGCCCTGCTCGGGCCGACCGCGATCGCGTGACGATTTCTGCTAGCTGACTCGTGCGGAAGACGATCAAGCGACCGCCGGGCGGACGGTACCCGGTTGACCGTGTCACCATGGCGGCGGGCCGCCTGCAGACCGCGCCGGCCGGACATGTGAGGATCGACTCATGACCACCCCGTCGCCCATGCATCGCGAGCCGGATCCCAGCCGGCCGCAGCCCTCCGAGGGCGACAGCGTCACGGGCGACGGCGCCACCCACCACGACGTCACGGGCGACGGCGCCACCCACCACGACGCCACGAGCCACGGCGAGGCGACCAGCGCGGCGCACCCCGGACCACGCGCATGGCACGGGGGCAGCATGGCGTACCGACCAGATCTGGAGCGCGACCGGGACGATACCGAGCAAGCAGGCGATGGCGACTCGTCGGCGGCGGCAGATTCGCAGGCATCCCCGCATTCGACGCCGGCATATCCGACGCCGGCATATCCGGCGCCTGGATATCCGACCACAGCGCCAGCGACGACGATGGCTGCCGAGCCCGAGCCGTCGTGGCGCACGCGTGGCCTCGTGGCGCTGGCCGTCGCTGCCGTGATCGCGGTGCTCGGCTTCCCGCTTGGCTGGCTCTGGTCGTCGGTCGCGCCGTGGTTGCCCGGCGTGGTCGAGCCGGACGGTCTGTTCCTGGCCCAGCCCTACGGTGAGCAGCGGGCCGGTGCGGAGACGTGGTACATCATGCTGTCGATCGGCGCGGGCATCATCATCGCGATCGTGGCCTGGGTGGCGCTGCGACGATTCCGGGGTCCGTTGATGGTCGCGGCGCTCGCCGTCGGCGGAATCGCGGCATCGTGGCTCGCCTGGCGGTTCGGCCACAACATCGGTCGCGGCCATGCGCGTGAGGTGGCTGCGCACGGGAAGGTCGGTCAGATCGTCCTCGTGCCGCCGGACCTCCGCATCAAGCAGCCGGGAAACATCGCGTACTGGCACCGCCTGCCATACCTCAGCGGTGTGCTGCTCTACCTCGCGATCGCGGCGATCCTGGTCTACGTGCTGATCGCGTGTTTCACGGCGAGCCCGAACCTGGTGGCGCGGCGGCTCCCGCGCCCATCCGGCGACCAGTGACGCCGGCCACGATTGGGGACTGTCACGAGTAGCGCAGACCCTCAGTTGTCGCTGTAGGCCACCGCGAGGTCGCCGAGCGGGACGGGCAGTGCGTTGATCTCGCGCAACAACACCAGCTCCCGGTTCAGCAACCGACGCTCGAGCGCGAGCCGGTCGGCGATCGTGTCGGCGGCCAGGAGATCCTGCCGGTCGTCGAGCGCGAGCACCGTGGTCGCGCCGATGAGATAGGACAACACGGCCGGGTCGTCGGGCAGCTGTTCGGTGCCGTGGTGCCCGTCGGTACGGATCAGTTCCAGGTAGCGCTGGAATAGCTGGAGCAAACCAGGCACGAGGCGTTCGGCGCGCTGGTCCGCCTCGGGTTCGCTGATCCACTCGACATCCGCCTGCAGGAATGGTTCGTCGTCGGGGAACAGCTCGTGGATGCGAAACCGGCGCCTGCCGACGGTGACGAGATCGAAGCGGCCGTCCGGATGCGAGGTCATCTGGCGGATCTCCGCGGTGCAGCCAACCTGATGCAACGTGATGTCCGCGGGCCCCCGCTCGGCGGCGTCCGCGACCGCGGCGCCCCGCTCTCCGGCGTCCCCGACCACGGCGCCTCGCTCACCGGCGTCCACCACCGCCGCGCCGCTGCCGGTCTCGCGACCGAGCCGGATCGCGACCACACCGAACGTACGACCGGTAGCCTCGTCGCGCGTCAGGTGCCGCACTAGCGCGCGATAGCGCTCCTCGAACACGTGCAACGGCAGCACCAGCCCCGGGAACAGCACGGTTCCCAGCGGAAACAGCGGCAGCCGTTCGGTCATTGGCCGAAGCCTAGCCCGCGCGGTGCCGCCGGCAATCACGACAGGGCGGCCGGTCGTGTCGCAAAAGTCGTCGTCACACGGGCCGGGCTGGCGGTCGTCCCACGTCCTGGTCGGCGCGCGTCCGGGCGTCCGGCGCCCATCTAGACTTGACCGGTGCTGAGCCGCATTGACCTGCGTGGCGTGCCCGACGCGGCGGATGCGTTCCGGCTGCCACGCGCCCACATCGATGTGGCATCCGCGGCCGAGTCGGTGCGCGAGGTCATCGAGTCCGTTCGCGAGCGGGGCGCGGTGGCGATCCGTGCGGCGAGCGAACGCTTCGATGGCGTCGTGCCGCGGCGGTTGCGCGTGTCGGCCGCGGACATCGCCGCGGCCACGGCTGCGTTGGATCCAGCGGTACGCGAAGGTCTCGCGCTCGCGATCGCCCACGCCCGACGTGTCCACGGTGCGCAGCGCCGCGACGATGCCGTCACCGAAGTGGTGCCGGGCGGCACCGTCACGCAGACGTGGCGCCCGGTCCGCCGCGTCGGCCTCTACGTCCCGGGTGGCCGCGCGGTCTATCCGTCGAGCGTCGTGATGAACGTCGTGCCCGCGCAAATCGCGGGCGTCGCCGAGATCGCGGTGGCGAGCCCACCGCAGCGCGAGACCGGACTGCCGCATCCGCTCGTGCTGGCCGCGTGCGGCGTGCTCAGGGTCGACGAGGTGTACGCGGTCGGCGGCGCGCAGGCGATCGCGATGTTCGCGTACGGCACCGCCGGCGACGGGACAGCTCCTGCTGGCGACGGAACGGTTCCCGGCGACGCGACAGCTCCCGGCGGGACAGTGCCGGGCGATTACGGTTGTCCGGCTGTCGACCTCGTGACGGGACCCGGGAACATCTTCGTCGCGGCCGCCAAGCGGCTGGTACGAGGCGTGGTTGGCATCGACTCGGAGGCCGGCCCGACGGAGATCGCGATCCTGGCCGACGACACCGCGGATCCGAGCCACGTCGCCGCGGACCTGATCAGCCAGGCCGAGCACGATCCGTTGGCGGCCAGCGTGCTCGTCACGACGTCGGTACGGCTGGCGGACGCCGTCGATGCCGAGGTCGCCGACCGTGTCGCGGCCACGAAGCACAGCGACCGCGTCGCGGAGGCGCTGTCCGGTCGCCAGTCCGCCACCGTGGTCGTCGATCACCTCGACATCGGTCTTGCGCTGCTGAACGCGTACGGAGCCGAACACCTCGAGATCCAGACGCGGGACGCCCGGGCGGTCGCGGCGCGGGTCACGTCAGCCGGCGCGGTGTTCGTCGGCGCGTACTCGCCGGTGTCGCTCGGCGACTACCTGGCTGGCTCGAACCACGTGCTGCCGACCGGCGGTTGCGCACGGCACGCCGGCGGCCTGACGGTGCAGACATACCTCAAGGGCATGCAGGTCGTCGAGTACGACGCCGACGCGCTCGCATCGCTCGCGTCGCATGTGGTGGCGCTCGCCGATGCGGAGGATCTGCCGGCACACGGCGAGGCGATCACCGCACGGGTGGCACCGGATAACGGATCGTCGGCCGTGGGGGAGCGGTCGTGACCGTCGACGCGGCTCGAAGTGACGTCCCGATCCGAGATGAGTTGCGCGGCCTGACGCCCTACGGCGCGCCACAGCTCGATGTCGCGGTGCGCTTGAACACGAATGAGAACCCGTACCCCATGCCGCCACATGTCGCCGCCGCGATGTCGGCGCGCCTGGCCGACGTCGTACCGTCGGTGAATCGGTATCCGGACCGCGACGCGATGCAACTGCGCGCGGATCTCGCGAACTATCTCGGGCACGGCCTCGATGCGGCACACGTGTGGGCGGCCAACGGCTCCAACGAGATCCAACAGCAGCTGCTGCAGGTGTTCGGTGGCCCGGGCCGCACCGCCCTCGGCTTTACGCCGTCCTACTCGATGCACCGCCTGGTGGCGCTCGCGACCGCGACGACGTGGATCGCCGGCACGCGCGACGCCGACTTCTCGCTCACTCCGGCGTCCGCGACGGACCAGGTTCGCGCGCACGCGCCGGACATCGTGTTCCTGTGCGCCCCGAACAATCCCACGGGTACGGCATTGCCGCCGGCCGTACTCGACGCGGTGCTCGACGCGGCGCCCGGCATCGTGGTGGTGGACGAGGCGTACGCGGAGTTCCGCCGGCCCGGGACTCCGACCGCGCTCGCTCAACTCGACGGCCATCCGAGACTCGTCGTCACGCGCACCATGAGCAAGGCGTTCGCGTGCGCCGGCGTACGGCTCGGCTACCTCGCCGCGGCACCGGAGATCGTGGCCGCCGTACAGCTGGTCCGGTTGCCGTACCACCTGTCCGCGCTCACGCAAACCGCGGCCCGCGTCGCGCTCGCGAACGTCGACGTGCTGCTCGACACGGTCGAAGCGATCAAGCGGGAGCGCGACCGGTTGGTCCGCGAGCTCCGCGCGTTCGGACTGGCGGTGGCCGACAGCGACGCGAACTTCGTGTTGTTCGGCGGTCTCGCCGACGGACCGGCCACCTGGCGGGCATTGCTCGCGCGCGGCGTCCTGGTACGCGACGTCGGGCTGGCCGGCTGGCTACGCGTCACCGCCGGTACGCCGGCCGAGAACGATGCATTCCTGACCGCGATGCGCGACGTGCTGGTCGCATCGGACACGGGGGCGGGCACATGAACGACGTGGTTCCGGCGTCCGATGCCGGATTCGACGACGACGACGACGCGGGCGGCCTCGGCGGTTTCGACGGCCTCGGCGGTTTCGGCGGCACGGACTACGGCGGCGTGCTGGACGCGGAGGTCGTCGCCACCACCACGCGGGCGACCGGATCGACGAGCGAGGCGGCCGCATACGAGGCGGCCACTCGTGCGGCCGCATCGCCGCCGGCACACCGGATCGGCACGATCGAGCGCATCACCAGCGAGACGTCGGTGCGGGTCGAATTGGATCTCGACGGAGTCGGTGGCGCGAAGGTGGCCACCGGGATCGGCTTCTTCGATCACATGCTCGCTCAGATTGCGCGGCACGGCGGCTTCGACCTCACCGTCGAGACCATCGGCGATCTGCACGTGGACGCGCATCACACGATCGAGGACACCGCACTCGCGCTCGGCGCGGCGCTTGCCGAGGCGTTGGGCGACAAGCGTGGCGTACGCCGGTTCGGTGACGCCGTCGTACCACTGGACGAGGTCCTTGTGCAGGCCGCCGTGGACCTGTCCGGCCGGCCGTACGTGGTGCACGACGAACCGCCGCTCGCGCCGTACGTCGGGCCGGTCTACCCGACGTCGATGACCCGACACGTGTGGGAGTCGCTCGGCCATGCCGCACGGATCACGTTGCACGTCTGCGTGCTACGTGCCGCCCGACCCGGTGTGACGCCGGATGCGCACCACGTCGTGGAGGCGCAGTTCAAGGCCGTGGCGCGCGCCCTGCGGATGGCGGTGGCCACCGACGTCCGCGAGGCCGGCGTACCGAGCACGAAGGGCATGTTGTGACCTGGGCGGTGCTGCTCATCGTGCTCGGCGGGTTCCTGCTCGGCGGCGCGTACTCGTTGCGTAGCCAGAAAGCGCCACTCGCGGCGACGATCGTCGTCCTGGTGACCGGTCTGCTGGCGCTCGCGGCGGGCATCCTGTGGTCGATCTAGCGAGGCCTGACGTGACATCTCGGGACTCGTTAGTCGATGTCGTAGTGCTCGACTACGGATCGGGCAACCTGCGATCGGCCGAGCGCGCGCTGGCCCGCGCCGGCGCACGTGTCGAGGTCACCCCGGACCTGGGTCGCGCAGCAATGGCCGACGGGCTGGTCGTGCCGGGCGTCGGGGCGTACGCGGCGTGCATGGCCGGCATCGACGGGATCGGTGCCGGTCCGGTGATCGCCGAACGCGTCGCCGCCGGACGTCCGGTGCTGGGCATCTGCGTGGGACACCAGGTGCTGTTCGAGGTCGGCGAGGAACACGGCGTGACCACGAAGGGACTCGGGCTGCTCGGTGGCGCGGTGCGCCGGCTCGACGCCGAACGCGTACCGCACATGGGATGGAACACTGTCACGGCGCCGGCCGGTTCGAGGTTGTTCGCCGGGATCGCGCCCGACGCGCGGTTCTACTTCGTTCACTCGTACGCGGCGACCGCCACCGATCTGGACGTGGCCGTCACCACGGCGGTGCACGGCGAACGATTCGTGGCGGCTGCCGAGACCGCCGACGGCGTGCTGGCCGGCACCCAGTTTCACCCCGAAAAGTCGGGTGACGCCGGCGCTACGCTGTTGCGGAACTGGGTGGCGTCGGTGCGGGAGCAACGATCCATGGACAACGACTCATGAGCAAGGAGCGGGCCATCCGTCGGGCCGCGCGCCAGGCGGAGGCAGCCGCGGCGCGTGCCGCCCGCGAACGAGCCACGGCGCGCCGCGTCGCCCGGCGGCGAGTGTTGCGCCGTCTCACACCACGGCTGCCGGATCGGCGGGTCGGCCGTCTCTATCCGCGCCGGACGTACGGCGAGCGGGTGCTGATCATCGTGGCCGCGGCGGTAGCGCTCGTGCTGATCTGGACGTACATCGACGGGCTCACCACACGCATCGCGCTGACCGTGACGCTAGCGATCGCGGCGCCGGCCATCGTCGTGCTCGCGTTCGGCCGTCGGGGCGGCTGAGCTTGCCCATGACAGGCATCAAGTCGCGCGTCCGAATGGCGTACCCATGTTGACGTTCTTGCCCGCCGTCGACGTCGCAGGCGGCGAGGCGGTGCGGCTCGTGCACGGCGCCGCCGGCACCGAGACGCGCTACGGCCATCCACTCGACGCCGCGCTGGCGTGGCAGCACGACGGCGCGCATTGGATCCACCTCGTCGACCTCGACGCCGCGTTCGGCAGGGGATCGAATGCCGGCCTGCTGGCGCGCGTCATCGCGCAACTCGACGTGCTGGTCGAGCTATCCGGTGGGATCCGTGACGACACCTCGTTGCGGGCCGCGCTCGCCACCGGTGCCGCCCGGGTGAACATCGGCACCGCGGCATTGGAAGCGCCGGAGTGGTGTGATCGGGTCGTCGGCGAATACGGCGACCGTGTCGCGGTCGGGCTCGACGTGCGCCCGCGGCCGGCCGACTCGCCCGACGGCCCGGGATGGACGCTGGCCGCCCGCGGGTGGACGCGGGACGGCGGCGACCTCTTCGAGGCCCTCGCGCGTCTCGACGCGGCGGGGTGCGCGCGCTATGTCGTCACCGACATCTCCCGCGACGGTACGTTGACCGGTCCGGGTCTCGACGTGCTCCAGGCGGTGTGCGCCCGTACGGATCGGCCGGTCGTCGCGTCCGGCGGTGTGTCCACACTGGACGATCTACGCGCGTTGGCGGCACTCGAGCCGATCGGCGTGGAGGGCGTCATCGCGGGCAAGGCGCTCTACGTCGGCGCGTTCACGGTCGCCGACGCGCTTGGGACGCTTGCGGACGTCACCGGAATGACGCCGCAGCAATGACGGCGCAGGATCCGGAGGTCGTCCGGCGCGGTTCGGGCGGACCGTGGGAGGACGCGTACGGATATGCCCGCGTGGTCGTCGCGGGCAGCTTTGCATTCGTGTCGGGCTGCACCTCGACCGGGCCGGACGGGGTCATCGGTGTCGGCGACGCCGCTGTGCAAGCGCGGACCGCATTTGGCATCGCACTCGGCGCACTCGCGGATGTCGGCATCGCCGCAGATCGCGTGGTGCGCACGCGAATGTACGTCATCCGCCGCGAAGACAGCGAGATCGTCGGACGGGTGCACGGCGAATTGTTCGGGTCGATCCGGCCGGCCGCGACACTCGTCGTAGTCGCCGGACTGTTGCATCCCGATCACCTCGTGGAGGTCGAGGTCGTCGCGCTGGCATCGTGACGGGCCGACGTTTCCGGCCGGATTGCCGCGGCCCGGCGCTGAGACATCGTCGCCGCCGGGTGCACGGACATCCCAAGGGTGGCTTCTCGCGCGAAGCCGCACGACAGCGGCTAGTCTTTGCGGCGACAACGATCTTCACCGGGAGGATTCATGCCGATCCCCGTTCCGAATCCGTACGACACGCTTCCTGACGTACCGTCGTTCTCGCTCACCAGCGACGACATGACGCACGGCCAGCGGCTCGCGGACACCCACGTGCACGACAGTGCCGGCGGGGACAACATCAGCCCGTCGCTCATGTGGTCGGGCGCGCCGGCCGAGACACGTGGCTACGCGGTGACGTGCTACGACCCCGACGCGCCAACGACGTCCGGCTTCTGGCACTGGCTCGTGGTCGGGCTGGGCGCCGACGTGACATCGCTGCCGACCGGTGCCGGCGCCGACGGGTCGACGACCATTCCGGCCGGCGCGATGCGACTCATGAACGACATGGGCCGCAAGGCGTACGACGGCTCCGCGCCGCCGCCCGGGCATGGCGAGCACCGCTACATGTTCGCCGTACACGCACTCGACACCGACAACCTCGGCATCCCGGACTCGGTCACGCCCGGGTATGCCGGCTTCAACATCATCGGACACACCATCGCTCGCGCCGTGCTGATCGCGACCTGGTCGCGCTGATCGGATGACGCGGCCGGGCGGTGGTCGCCCGGCCGCGCACGTCGCGCGGTTGTCGCCCGGCCGCGCGTCGCGCGGCAGCACGTCATTACGCTCGTACGGGTGAGCGTTGCCGTCAGCGTGATTCCGTGCCTTGACGTGGCGGCGGGCCGCGTCGTGAAGGGCGTGAAGTTCGCGAACCTGCGAGATGCCGGCGACCCGGTGGAGTTGGCGGCCGCCTACGAGGCACAGGGCGCGGACGAGGTCACGTTCCTCGACGTCACAGCGTCCGCCGAGGGTCGCGCACTGATGCTCGACGTGATCGGGCGGACCGCGGAGAGCGTGTTCGTACCGCTGACGGTCGGCGGTGGCGTACGAACTCCCGACGATGTCGACGTGCTATTGCGCGCCGGTGCCGACAAGGTCGCCGTGAACACCGCCGCGATCGCGCGACCGGAGCTCATTCGCGAGATCACGCAGCGCTACGGCAGTCAGGTGCTGGTGCTGTCGGTGGACGCACGGCGTACGCCGTCGGGCGGCTTCGAGGTCACCACGCACGGGGGACGCCGATCCGCCGGACGCGATGCGATCGAGTGGGCCGCCGAGGGCGCCGCGCTCGGTGCCGGCGAGATCCTGCTCAACGCGATGGACACCGACGGCACCCGTCGCGGGTTCGACCTCGAACTGGTACGCCTGGTGCGCCGCGCGGTGCGGGTACCGCTCATCGCATCGGGTGGCGCCGGAGCCGCGGCGGACTTCCCACCGGCGGTCGACGCGGGCGCCGACGCCGTTCTCGCAGCGAGCATCTTCCACTTCGGCGACGTGTCGATCGGAGAGGTGAAGCGGGCGCTCTCCGACGCCGGCCATCCGGTGCGCTGACGGGTGCTCCGGTCGTGGTGAACCTACTTCAGGGTGAGCAGCTGGTCGACGAGTGAGTCGCCGAGCCAGGTTTCGTATCGGTCCGGCGTCCAACCGCGGTCGATGACGAGCGTGCGATAGATCTCCGGCAGCACGAGCGCGACATAGATGTCGACGGCCTGGTCGACCGTGACGCGTGGCGTGAGGCGGCTTGAGATCGCGGTCAGGTGGCGACGGAACGCGCGCTCACGGTTGGCCAGCACGATGCGTTGCGCGCGGTCGATCTGCGGGTCGACGCGGGCCGCCTCCTGGTAGGTCGCAAGCACGTCGTACATGATCTCGAATTGTCGCCGTTGCAGCGCCGCCGCTACTCGCAGCCCGACCGCCGGATCGGGGTTGTGCATCGCATCCTCGTGATGGCGGTCCACCTCCAGATGGGCGACGACGCGGTGCGCGATGTCCTGCAGGATCGCGGCCTTGGTGCCGAACGCCGAATAGATCGTGGGCGCCGGAATGTCGGCGGCCTCGGCGATCGCGGTGATGGTGGTCGCTACGTAGCCTCGCTCGGCGAACAGCCCGCGCGCCGCGCGGCCGATCTGTTCCTTGGTGGCGAGCGCCTGACGCTGGCGATGCGTCGGCACGTTAGGCACCGTGGCCATGGTGGGCACAGTATCAGTTCACTCGCCAAAGTCACACTATGACAAGCCGTCGTGCGCTATGCCGTATCGAGCGGCACTAGCTCCGGCTCAAGCGGCGGTGGCCTCGACCGCTTCGACCACCGGCGCCGGGTCCGGCACCGCGACTCGTGCCTTCACGGTGGCATCGGTGGCCGGATCGGGCACCGACAACAGCGGAATCATGACGTGCGCGAGCGGCCCGATCGAGACCGCGAACAACAGCGTCACCCAGCCGACGGTGCCGCCCATCAACCATCCGATCGCGAGCACGGTCACCTCGATAGCGGTACGGACCACGCGGATCTGTCCGTACCAGCGACCGGACCACTTCGTGGCCAGACCGGTCATGAGACCGTCGCGCGGCCCGGGTCCGAGGCGCGCACCGATGTAGAGGCCGGATGCGACACCGGTCGCCACGATGCCGACCAACGCGTACGCCCAGCGGAGCCACAGCGTGTGCGGGGTTGGCAGCACGTCGTTGACCGCGTCGACCACCACGCCAATGACAATCGCGTTGGCGATGGTGCCGAAGCCCGGCCGCTGCCGCAACGGGATCCAGAACAGCAGCACGACCACACCGACAGCGATCACGACCGTGCCGAAGCTTGCGCCGGTCAGCCGCGCCATACCCTGGTGGAACACGTCCCACGGATCGAGCCCGAGCTTGGCCGAAATCATCAGGCTCATCCCGATCCCGTACAAACACAGCCCGACGAACAACGCGGTGAAGCGGCGTGCCGGTCGATAGCGCCACGGGAGGTTGCCAAGCGAGGCCATACGTGCCACTCTGAGGGCCAATTCCGAGGTGTCAAAGAGCCAATTGGTGGTGAGTGGCCGTGACACGGGCGATTCGGGGCAGCCAACTCGTACGGCTGCTGGGGCGATGGCGATCCAGTACGGGCTTCCGCAACGCGCCGGACTATGTCGCGCTCGCGGACACGCTGCGCGGTCTCATCAACGATGGACGGCTGGCGCTGGACGTACGTTTGCCGGCCGAACGGGAGCTTGCCGAGACGCTGCAAGTCAGCCGTACCACCGTGACGGCGTCGTACAACCTGCTGCGCTCGTCCGGTCATCTCGACAGCCGGCGCGGTGCGGGCAGCTGGACGCGTCTGCCCGGCGGCGCGCGCGTCGGGCAGAGCGGTTGGTGGGCACCGGCCGGCGCACCCGATCTCATCGACTTCGCCACCGCGGCACTCGGCGCCCCGGCCGAGATGACCGACGCCGCAAACGACGCGGTCGCCGCGCTGCCGCGATATCTGTCCGGCGCCGGATATCACCCGACCGGCATCCCCGAGTTGCGCGCCGCCGTCGCGGACGGGTACTCCGCCCGCGGTGTCCCGACGATCCCCGAGCAGATCATGGTCACCAACGGCGTACAGCACGCGCTGGACCTCACGCTGCGACTGCTCGCGCCGCCCGGCACCGCATTAATGACCGAGTCGCCGACCTATCCCAACGCGCTCGCCGCGTTCGGTGCTCGACGCGCCCGCGTCCACACGTTCGGCGTCGCCGACGGCTGGGACACCGACTTGCTGCTCGGTGCGGTACGCCAGATCGGCGCACGGGTCGCGTACCTGATCCCGGAATTCCAGAACCCGACCGGCCACCTGATGGACGACGAGACACGATCGAAGTTGCCCGGCGTCGCGCACGCCGCCGGTACGGATCTGATCATCGACGAGTCGTTTGTCGATCTGTCACTCGACGGCGCGACGATGCCACCACCGGTCGCCTCCTACGACCGCCACGCGCGTGTCGTGTCGATCGGTGGCATGAGCAAGCCCTACTGGGGCGGGCTCCGCATCGGATGGATCCGCGCGGCCGAGGCGATCGTGCAGCGGCTCGCCGCGGTGCGGGTCGGCGTCGACATGTCCGGTCCCGTCCTCGATCAGCTCGTCGCCGTCGAGTTGCTAGCGAGAGCCGCGACGATCGTTCCGGCGCGCCGCGCCGAGTTGCGCGAGCAGCGGGACGCGTTGGCCGCCGCCGTACGCGCCGAGCTGCCCGCGTGGCGATTCACCATGCCGTCCGGCGGCGTGACGTTGTGGGCCGAGCTCGACGGGCCGCTGTCGAGCGCGTTGTCGCGTGCCGCTGAGCCCTTCGGCGTGCGGCTCGCGCCGGGTCCGCGGTTCGGTGTCGACGGCACGTTGGAGCGGTTCCTGCGGCTGCCGTTCACGCTCCCGCCCGTGGTGCTCGTCGAGGCGGTGTCGCGCATTGCCGCCGCACATAGCGATGTCGCGGTGGGCGCGCGCCGTGCGTGGGAGACGCCGACGCTCGTCGCCTGACGCGGCCGGAACCAACCTGACGCAGCGGCGTGAACCAACCTGACGCTGTCAGCCCGAAACAAACGCCGAACGGCGCCGACCAGCATCGGTCGGCGCCGCTCGAAGCGTCGTACGTGTGCGGGCGTTCGGGTCAGCTGACCGAGTCGCCCTGGTGCTGCTGGCCTTGCTGCGGCGGCGGTGCGTAGCCACCGGCCGGCGGCTGGTAGCCACCCGGCGCGGGCGGCGTGTAGCCACCCGATTGCGCGGGCGAGCCGCCCGGCAGGGTCACCGGGCTCTGCAACATGCCGAGGTGGCCGAGGATCGCGGCGGCCAGCGCGACGATCGCGAGCAGCAGCATGAGGATTCCACCCCAGCCGAGGGCCGAGCTGCCGATCCCGAACAACGAGCCGGCGATCTCGATGAAGACGAACAGCGCGATCGCGACCTGCGCGTGGCTACGACGGAATCCGGCGTATTCGCGGTCGCGCGGCCACCACATCGCGAGCACGGCGGTCGCGAGCAGCAGGAGGTTGGCGACCGCGGTCCACCAACCGAGCGGCTTCTCGAAGTTCCACAGATTCACGTGCGCGCCCGGCACATTGATGTCGAACCCGGTGATCTTCGGGACGTCGACCGACACGATGGGCGTGAACGAGAAGATGAAGAACAGCACGGCCGCGCCGGCCACGATCACGTCCGACATGGCGAACGTCAGGTTGCGTCCCGCGCGCCCCCCGGACGCCGGGTATTGCGGTTGGTTGGGGTTCACGAGCCTGCTCCTATCACCGAGGGGGTCGCAACTGTCGAGCTCGATCACGGAATCCTATAGGTCACACGCCACACGTGCCGTCGTCAATCACGCGTACGGGCAGGCATCACGAGGCTTGCGGCCCATATCGACGGCACAATGGCAGGCCGTGCCGGCCGCGTCAAGCCTGCCGCGCCATCGTGGTGCGTCAACTGGCCGACTTCCCGTCGCTCCGCCGCCGCGGCTCCGTCGCGAGCACCATCGCGGGCGCCGTCGCAAGCACCGTCGCGAGCACCCGCTACAGCTCGGCGAGAGCGCCCTCGTACATCTTCTCGATGTCGTCGGCGAACGCGGTCTCGACCGCGCGACGCTTCACTTTCAGTGACGGTGTCAACTCGCCGTGTTCGATCGACAGGTCGCGCGGCAGGATGGTGAACTTCTTGACGGTTTCCCAGCGGTTGAGCTTCTCGTTCAGCTCGGTGACGTACCCGTCGACCAGCTGGCGGGCCTCGTCGGACGCGACGATCTCGGCGTACGGCTTGCCGGCCAGCGGCCCGGCGGCGGCCCACGCCACGATCGCGTCCGGGTCGAGCGTTACCACCATCGTGCAGTAGTTGCGCGCCTGTCCGACGATCAGCGCCTGCGACGTGTAGGGGCAGATCGCCTTGAACATGCCCTCGATATGCGACGGCGCCACGTATTTGCCGCCGGACGTCTTGATGAGGTCCTTCTTCCGGTCGGTGATCCGTAGATATCCGTCCGCGTCCAGTTCGCCGATGTCGCCAGTGCGGAAGAAGCCGTCGTCGGTGAACGCGGCCGCGGTCTCGTCCGGCAGGTTGTGGTAGCCGCGCATCACGGGCAGACCGCGGATCAGGATCTCGCCGTCCACGTCGATCTTGCACTCGAGGTCGCCGAGGTGCTGACCGACGGTGCCGATGCGCAGGCCGTCCACCGGGTTGACGAAGTTGCCGGCGGACGTCTCGGTCAACCCGTACCCCTCATAGATCGGCAGGCCCGCGGCGGCGAAGAACTCGGAAATGTCGCGGGACAGCGGAGCGGCACCGGACACCAGCACGCGGATCCGACCGCCGAGGCGCTCGCGCAGCTTCGAGAAGACAAGCTTGTCCGCGACACGGCGTTGGGCCGCGAGCCCGGCGGGCACCGGGACGCCGGCGAGCTCAAGGGTGACGGCCTGCCGGCCGACGCGGACCGCCCACGCGAAGATCTTCGCCTTCGCGCCGCCCGCCGACGCGGCCGACCCGACCGCGGCGTTGTAGACCTTCTCGAACACTCGCGGTGCGGCGCACATCAACGTCGGCTGCACGCGGGCGAGGTTGACCACGAGCTTGTCGACCCGTCCGTCCACATAGGTCGGCAGGCCGGCGTGCACCAGGCTGCACGCCAGCGTCTTGCCGAACGAGTGGGACAGCGGCAGCCACAGGTATTGCAGGTCGTCGGAGCGCACCAGCCCGTTGCGGCCCTGTGCCACGGCCTGCCAACACCACCCGGCATGCAGCAGTTCGACGCCCTTCGGACGGCCGGTGGTGCCGGACGTGTAGATCACGGTCGCGAGGTGGTCCGGCGCGACCGCGGCCACCGCGCGGGACACCAGGTCGGGGTCCGCGGCCAACGCGTCCGCGCCGCGCTGCTCCAGGTCCGCGAGGGACATGGTGGGTACGCCGACCGAAACGTGCTCGCCTTCGGTGGCATCGATCAGCACCACGTGCCGCAGGTGCTCGAGCGTCGCGCCGGAGACCTTCGTGGCCTGCGCGGCATTCTCCGCGACCAGAACGACCGACTCGGAGTCGCCGAGGATGAACGACGCCTCGTCCGCCTCGGTGGTCGGGTAGACGGTCGTCGTCGCGGCGCCAGCGTTCATGATGCCGAAGTCGGCGAGCAACCATTCCACGCGTGTGTTCGACAAGATCGCGACCCGGTCCTCCGGCCGCACACCGAGGTCGAGAAGCCCGGCACCGATGTTTGCGGCGCGCGCACCGACCTCACCCCACGTCATCCAGGCGATGCCGTCGTCGGCGACCGGGAAGCCGAACGCACGACCGTGCGGCGTAGCGGCGACGCGCTGCGCGAGCATGTCGGGGATGCAGCGGTACGGGATCTCGAGCGACATCGTTGGCGTCCTTCGGATCGGCGGCGCAGGCGTGTTACCGAAGGGTAGGCGGAGCCGTGTGCGCATGGCCACCCCCGCGCATGCCGTGCCGACGATCGATGCCGCGATCGACACGTCGTCGCGCGCGCGACGGCGGTCGGTGCGCCGATGCGATCAGCTCGTCACGTCCCGTCCGCCGAAGCGCGCCCACGCGGCACTCGTGAAGATCGCCACGTAGATCAGCGCGGAGAGCAGCCCCGGCACCGTACGGTCGACGGCGATCGGGTTGCGCAGCAGGTCGCCGAAGGACAGCCAGTAGTGTGTGGGTAGGTAGCGGTGGATCGCGCTGAGTTGCGGAATGGCGTCGGAGATCTCGCTGCCGAGCGCGATGACGAGCACGGCGATGGCCGCGCCGATCGGCTGCTCGGTCAACGTCGACACGAAGAGCCCGATGGCGCCCAGCGCGGTGAGCATGACCGTGATGTAGAGGCAGACCAGCAGCACGCGCCACACGCCCTCGCCGAACGACACGGGGGTGCCGGAGAGCGTGGCCATCGGTCCGCCACCGAACAGGATCAGGCCGAGCACCGCGCCGACGACCGCGACCAGCAGTGTCGCGGCGAACGCGAACACCACGATGGCCGCGAACTTCACGGTGAGCAGCCGGGTCCGCCCGGCCGGGACCGCGAGCAGGTAACGCAACGTCCCGAGGTTTGCCTCGCCGGCGATCGCGTCGGCGGAAATTGCCGCGACCGCGATCGGCAGGAACAGCGGCAGCTCGAGCGCAAGCGCGGCCAGCGCGGCAAACAGACCGTTGTGTGTGATGTTGACGAAGAACTCGGGACCGTCACCGCTCGGTCCGGACATCTTCGTCGCGACGTTGACCAGGATCGGCACCGCACACAGGATGGCGAGGCCCACCCAGTTCCGCCGCCGGCCGAAGATGAGCCACAGCTCGGAGCGAAAAAACCGCGTCGAGAACCATCGCGGCGGCGAAGCACTCGCATCATCGGGGTAGGTGTGCGCGCGCGACTCGACCGCGTCGTTCCGGTTGCCGGCCGCGTCGTTCTGGTCGCCGGCCGCGTCGTCCGCGTCGCCGGTCGGACTCGTACGGAGATCAGCCGCTGACATCGAAGCCCTCGCCGGTCAGCCGTACGAACATCTCCTCCAGATCGGCGGCGAGCACTCGCAGCCCGGACAGCGGCACGTCGGCGTGTACGAGGGCGGGCGCGACCGCCTCCGCGGGTACGCCGCCGAGCAACGCGGTCACCGTGTCGGCGTGCGTACCCACGTCGGTGAGCCCGAGCCCGGCCAGCACCGTACCGGCGGCGTCCGGCCGCGTCGTGCGTACCTCGATGCGGGGCGCCCCGCCGGCGCGCAGCTCGGCCAGGCCGCCCTGGGCCACCAGCCGGCCGAGGTGCATGACGCCGACGTGCGTGCACACCTGCTCCACCTCGGACAGCAGGTGCGTGGAAAGCACGACGGTGGTACCCGCCGCGGCCAGGTCGGTGAGCAGCAGGCGC
>DASTMZ010000066.1:0-13254 GCA_035713725.1 Micromonosporaceae bacterium | reverse complement strand
CGGCTTTGGGGGATGCCTCGCCAGCGCAGACCTAGACGGTTTGCCGTCAAGCGTGCGAGGCATCCCCCAAAGCCCAACCGCAACCACCGCAGGTAGCATGGAGCCGTTGCCTCGGCGAGGGCACCCACGCGGTGCCGTTATCGACGCGGTGTTCCGGGCCGTGGTTCGGCGCGCCTCGCCCCGCCCGGCACCGCACAACGAGTCGACTAGCCAAACGCCAGTGGAGGATGTCCCGTGTCCGAGGTCCGGATCAAGGCTGAAACTCGTACCGAGTTCGGCAAGGGTGGCGCGCGCCGCACCCGTCGGGCCGGCAACGTGCCGGCCGTGCTCTACGGCCACGGCAACCCGCCGCGGCACGTGTCGCTGCCGGCGCGCGAATTCGCCGCGGCGATCCGCCACGGCGGACTGAACCAGCTGTTCACCATCGAGACCGACGACGGCGAGGAGACGCTGGCGCTGCCGAAGGCCATCCAGCGCGACCCGATCCGAGACTCGTACGACCACATTGACCTGCTCATCGTCATTCGCGGCGAGAAGGTCACGGTGGACGTGCCGGTGCACATCACGGGTACGCCGGCCCCAGAGACGATCGTCACCGTCGAGCACCAGACGCTGTCGGTCATCGCGGACGCGACCCAGTTGCCGGACCGCTTCGTGGTGTCGATCGAGGGTCTGACCGCCGGCTCGCACGTGACCGCCGGCAAGGTCGCATTGCCCGAGGGCGTCGAGCTCGCCGCCGACCCGGAGTCGCTCGTCGTCGTCATCCAGGTCGCCACGCTTGCCGACCTCGGCGAGGTGCCGGCGGCCGAGGAGGAAGCGGCCGAGGAGGCTGTCGAGGGCGCCGAGGCACCGGCGCCGGAGGCCGCGGCCGCGCCGTCGGAGTCCGAGGAGTCCTGACGCGACGCGCCATCCGCCGGCGGTCGACCGATAGGTCGACCGCCGGTGGCGTGTCCGACCGCGTACGGCTTGTCGCCGCGGCGTGTCGCGACATATTCCGTGGCGGTCCACGGGCCGCAAGCGGAGAGGATGGGGACATGACTGAGTCGGCCGGGCCGTGGCTCGTGGTCGGGCTCGGCAACCCTGGCGCGGACTACGCCCGCCACCGTCACAACGTGGGATTCATGGTGGCGGATCTGCTCGCGTCCCGGATCGGCGCGAAGTTCGGTCGGGCGCGGCGAACCGCGAGCGAGGTGGCCGACGGATTCCTTCGGCCCGGCGGACCGAAGCTAGTCATTGCGAAGCCGACGACGTATATGAACCTGCTCGGTACGCCGACCGCGTCGCTCGCCGCGTTCTACAAGATCGGGCCGGACCGCGTGGTCGCCATACATGACGATCTCGATCTGGACTACGGCACGGTACGGGCGAAGATCGGCGGTGGCGAGGGCGGCCACAACGGGTTGCGGTCGATCTCGAAGTCGCTCGGCACCAAGGACTATGCGCGGGTGCGCTTCGGCATCGGCCGTCCGCCGGGCCGGATGGATCCGGCCGACTTCGTGCTGTCGGACTTCTCCGCGGCGGAGCGCAAGGAGCTTGAGTTCCTCGTCGACCGCGCGGCGGACATCGTCGAGTCGGTCGTCGAGTACGGCGTGGAACCGACCCAGAATCGGTACCACGGCACCTGAACCGGCGTTTTGTCGGGTTAACGCCATGGTTGGCGATAACTCCTCCTAATCAGCGAGATACATGCATAATCGCGACTAATTGTCATTGTGCGTTGGCACGGTCACCCGTTGTCGGGCAGTCCGCCGTCGGAGCATCCGCTGTCGGAGAAACCCGGTCATCGAACGGTGTCCGGTGCTAGCGCGCGGGACCTGTCGCGGGGGTACAGGTGTCCAAGCCGTGGCGCGCCACCGGACGGCGCAATGTCCACCCGTCCTGGCCGCATCCCAGCGACGCGACGACCTTGCAGATGCCGGCGCTCGCGGGCGGGTTGGTGGCGGCCAGGGTGGTCGCTGCGATCGGCGAATCCGCGGCCGAGACGGGCACCGGACTGCCACCACTCGCGTACGACCTCGCCGAGCGCCGCCGGCGCCGGACCACTACGGCCCGTCGTGCCAGCTGGGAGGTGCGCTACGTCCGGCTGCTCGTGGTGCTCGACCTGCTGGCCGGCCTCGCCGCCGGGTTGATCGCGTTCACCTCGCGCTTTGGCGACCAGGTGACCGACTGGAACCGGTCGTACCTCGCGGTCACCGCCGCGTTGCCGGCCGCGTTCGTGGCATCGCTCGCGCTGAACCGGGCGTACGAGCGTCGCTACCTGTTCGTCGGCTCGGACGAATATCAGCGCGTGCTGCGCGGCGGCGCGTTCATGACTGCGCTCGCCGCGATCCTGTCCTACACGTTCGCGGCGAACCTCGCGCGTGGGTACGTCGTGCTCGCCCTGCCCATCGCGACGGTGCTCGGTGTCGCGGTGCGACTGGTGCTGCGCACGTACCTCTACCGCCAGCGCGCCCGCGGTCACTGCCTGCGACGCGTGCTCACGGTCGGACACGAACTCGCGGTGGTCGCGATGGCGCGACAGCTCGGTCGCGAGCCGTATCACGGCCTCGAGGTGGTCGGTTGCTGCCTGCCGCGCGACAACGACGGCGACGTCGGCATGCCCGTACACGGGACGTTCGACGATCTGGCTGGCGCGGTACGGCGGTCCGGCGCCGACACCGTCCTGGTGCTCTCCTGTCCGGAGCTGGACGGCCAAGCATTGCGACGGCTGGCCTGGCAGCTTGAACGCGACGACATCGACTTCATCGTGGCGAGTGCCCTGGTCGACGTCGCCGGCTCGCGGACCACCGTCCGACCGGTCGACGGGCTGCCGATGTTGCATGTCGACCATCCGAGGCTGTCCGGCGCCGGCCGGCTCGCGAAGTCGGTCTTCGACCGGTGTGCCGCCGCGGCCGGTCTCGTCGTGCTCGCGCCCGCGCTCCTGGCGATCGCGTGGGCCGTGCGGTGGGACTCCGCCGGACCCGTGCTGTTCCGGCAGGTACGCATCGGCCGCGGCGGCGAGCGGTTCATGATGTACAAATTCCGCACCATGGTCGTCGACGCGGAGCGGTTGCTCGACGGGCTGATCGAACGCAACGAGGGCGACGGCGTGCTGTTCAAGATGCGCGACGACCCACGGATCACGAGAACGGGGCGCTGGCTGCGGCGGTTCTCGCTCGACGAGCTGCCGCAACTGATCAACGTGCTGCGGGGCGAGATGTCGCTGGTCGGTCCGCGTCCGCCGCTGCCAGAGGAGGTCGCCGCCTACCCGTCGGACATGCGGCGCCGCCTCGCGGTCAGTCCCGGGCTCACCGGGCTCTGGCAGGTATCCGGACGTTCCGACCTTTCGTGGGAGGAGACGGTTCGCCTCGATCTCCGCTATGTGGAAAACTGGTCATTCTCACTGGACCTGGTGATCCTTTTGCGCACCCTTTCCGCGGTGTGCCGGAGCTCGGGAGCGTACTGATGGCACCAGCCGTGGATGGTGCGTTCGCTCGTTGGTTGGCCGATGGCGCCGGCAACATGCTCCGTGGCCTCCGCGACGATGTCGGTTTCGACGATCCCGTCGCATTGCGGCACGCCGGCGACAAGCAGTCCCACGATTTCATCGCGACTCAGCTCGCGAAGTGGCGGCCCGGCGACGCGGTGCTGTCCGAGGAGGCCGAGCACGACGACCCGGCGCGCCTGACCGCGGAACGGGTCTGGATCGTCGATCCGCTGGACGGCACGCGGGAGTACGGCGAGCCCGGCCGCACCGACTGGGCGGTACACATCGGGCTGTGGGTACGCTCGTCGACCGCGCCGTACGGGCTCGCGGCGGCCGCGATCGCGCTACCCGGGCAGCAGCGGATCCTCGCCACCGACTTTCCGCCGACGTACCCGCCGTTGTCCGACCAGGCCGCGTCCGGCGGACCGCTGCGGATCGTGGTCAGCCGCAGCCGCCCTCCGGCGCTGGCCACCGTGGTCGCCGCCGAGCTGGGCGCCGAACTCGTGCCGCTGGGCTCGGCCGGTGCGAAGGTCGCCGCGGTCATCTCCGGCGACGCGGACGCCTACCTGCACGCCGGCGGACAGTACGAATGGGACTCCGCGGCGCCGGTGGCTGTGGCGCTCGCCACAGGCATGCACGCGTCCCGGATCGACGGCTCGCCGCTGGCCTACAACCAGCCCGATCCGCTGCTTCCCGACCTCGTAGTTTGCCGCAAGGACCTGGCGTCGCTGCTGCTCGAGGCGATCTCACGGGTTGGGTAGTCGCCGATCGCGGTCGGTAGCGGCGATCCACCTGAGATAATGTTCAGCGATGGACCATCCGGCCCATTACCGGGTTTCCCATCTGGACGCTCTCGAGGCTGAGAGCGTCTTCGTTATGCGCGAGGTCGTCGCCGAATTCGAGCGGCCGGTGTTGTTGTTCTCGGGCGGCAAGGACTCGATCGTCATGCTCCGCATCGCGGAGAAGGCGTTCGCGCCGGGGCCGATTCCGTTCCCCGTGATGCACGTCGACACCGGGCACAACTTTCCGGAGGTCTTGGACTTCCGCGACCGTCGGGTCCAGCAGCTAGGTGTGACGCTGCACATCGCGTCCGTACCGGAGGCCATCGAGTCAGGTCTGGTCCGCGAGCCGGCCGACGGTATCCGCAACCGCATCCAGACTCCGGTGCTGTTGCAGGCGGTCGAGACGCACCGCTTCGACGCGCTGTTCGGCGGCGCCCGGCGCGACGAAGAGAAGGCCCGCGCGAAGGAGCGCGTTTTCTCGTTCCGCGACGAGTTCGGTCAGTGGGATCCGAAGAACCAGCGCCCCGAGCTGTGGTCGCTCTACAACGGCCGGGTGCATCCGGGCGAGTCGATCCGCGTCTTCCCGCTGTCGAATTGGACCGAGCTGGACGTCTGGCACTACATCGGGCGGGAGCGCATCGACCTGCCGTCGATCTACTTCGCGCACAAGCGCGAGGTGGTTGAACGCACCGGCATGCTCTACGCGGTCAACGAGTTCCTGCCGCTGCGGGCCGGCGAGCAGTCGTATACCGAGCAGGTGCGCTACCGCACGGTGGGCGACGCGTCGTGTACGGCCGCGGTGCGCTCCGACGCCGACACGATCGACAAGGTGATCGCCGAGGTCGCCGCGACCCGGATCACCGAACGTGGCGCGACGCGTGGCGACGACCGGGTCAGCGAGGCAGCGATGGAAGACCGCAAGCGGGAGGGCTACTTCTAGATGTCGGACACGAGCGTGCTGGGTGGCACCGTGGCACCCGTCGAGCCGCGACGTGGCATGGATCTGTTGCGGTTCGCCACCGCGGGATCGGTCGACGACGGCAAGTCGACGCTGATCGGCCGGCTGCTCTACGACACGAAGACGATCTTCACCGATCAGCTCGCCGCCGTCGAGGCGGTGTCGGCGGCCCGCGGCGACGAGTACACCAACCTCGCGCTGCTCACCGACGGCCTGC
Organism: Micromonosporaceae bacterium; assembly: GCA_035713725.1. Lineage (GTDB taxonomy): Bacteria > Actinomycetota > Actinomycetes > Mycobacteriales > Micromonosporaceae > DASQPR01. Next base: position 7,831 of record DASTMZ010000066.1, on the reverse strand, counting down.
GTGCCGAACGCGAGCAGGGCATCACGATCGACGTCGCCTACCGCTACTTCGCCACGCCACGGCGGAAGTTCATCATCGCCGACACGCCGGGCCACATTCAGTACACGCGAAACATGGTGACCGGCGCGTCCACCGCGGATCTGGCGCTGATCCTCGTGGACGCCCGCAAGGGTGTGCTCGAACAGTCCCGGCGGCACGCGTTCCTATGCTCGCTGCTGCGCGTGCCGCACCTGGTGCTCTGTGTCAACAAGATGGATCTCGTCGACTATGCACAGCCGGTCTTCGAGGACATCGCCGCGGAGTTCACCGACTTCGCCGCGAAGCTCGAGGCGCCGGACCTGAGCGTCATCCCGATCTCCGCGCTGCACGGCGACAACATCGTTAGTCGCGCCGCGACGATGCCGTGGTACCAAGGCCCATCGCTGCTGCACCACCTGGAGCACGTACACATCGGGTCGGACCGGAACCTGGTCGACGTACGGTTCCCGGTGCAGTACGTGATCCGACCGCAGTCGTCGAAGGTGACCGACTATCGGGGGTACGCCGGCCAGGTGGCGTCGGGTGTACTGAAGCCCGGCGACGAGGTGATGGTGCTGCCGTCCGGGCTCACCAGCCGGATCACCGCTATCGACACGGCCGATGGTCCGGTGGCCGAGGCATTCCCGCCGATGTCGGTCACCGTGCGGTTGGCTGACGAGATCGACATCTCGCGCGGCGACATGATCTGCCGCCCGCACAACGCACCGGCCGTCGCGCAGAACATCGAGGCGATGATCTGCTGGATGGACGAGACACGGCCGATGTCGGTCGGCGGGCGCTACGCGATCAAGCACACCACGCGGGCCGCCCGCGCGGTCGTGCGCGAGTTGCACTACCGCCTCGACGTCAACTCGTTGCACCGCGACGAGGCCGCCACCGAGTTGCGGCTGAACGAAATCGGACGGGTACGGCTGCGCACCACGGTGCCGCTGCTCGCTGACGAGTACCGTCGCAACCGGACGACCGGAGGGTTCATCGTGATCGACGAGACGACCAACCGTACGGTCGGAGCCGGCATGATCGTGTCGGCGACCTGATGATCGCGGAGCACAGGATGGCGACGGCGAAGGACATCGTGCCTCGACCAGCGGTCTCGGAGATGCCTCGACCAGCGATCTCGGAGGCGAGCTGACCCGGTCCGGTGTCCATCGGCGATGAGTCCCAGCCCCCGCCGCGCCGCCGATCGCGCGACGGGCGGCGACGGTTCGTGCCCCCGTACCGTCCGCTGCGTGCGACGCTAGGCGACGCTAACCGCGGCGGAGTCGCGACGGCCGACCGGTCAGCCGAGACCTCGACCGACTCTGGGCTGCGCCGGCCGGTGGTGCCGGCACAGCGGCGCACTCCGCGGCGGCGCCGACTGCACGCCACGCGGAGGGGGCTCGACGTGCGGCAAAACGGCCGGACTTCCCGGCTGCTCGGCCGCCTCGCGGTGCGGCTGGCCGACGCCGCGAGCCGGTTCGGGACGCGCCTGCTCGGCACCAGCCCGCGGCCCGCCGTGCGCGCCGGCATCAGCGACGCCGAGTTGCGCGAGCTGATGGCGACGAACGTGGCAATCGACGAGGGCCAGCGTCAGATCATCGCCGAAGTGCTCGCCGCCGGGGCGCGACACGTTCGCGAGGTCATGGTGCCGCGCATCGACGCGGTGTTCGTGACCTCCGCCGACTCGGTGGCACATGCGTTGGGTGAGGTGCTCGCGACCCGGCATTCGCGATTTCCGGTGATCGACGGCAGCCACGACGACGTTGTCGGCGTCGTGCATGTCTGGGACCTGTTACTGGTTGACGCACCGAACGACGTCACCGCCGGCGATCTGGCCCGACCGGTGCACCACATCCCGGGCTCGAAACGTGTCCTCGCCGCGCTGTCCGACATGCGGCGCGAGGGCCATCATCTCGCGGTTGTGGTGGACGAATACGGACTCACGGCCGGCATCGTGACGCTCGAGGATCTCGTCGAGGAGCTGGTCGGCGAGGTTCACGCCGAGGGCGTACCCCCCGAGGCGGCGGTCGCGCCGGGCGTGCCACCGACCGCGCTCGACGGCCGTACCAACTTGAACGACTTCGCCGAGCGCTGCGGGTTCACGTTGCCGCCCGGCCCCTACGAGACGGTCGGCGGGTTCCTGATGGCGCGGCTCGGCCGGCTGCCGCGACCAGGTGACGAAGTGGCGGTCGGTGCGTGGCGGTTGCGGGTGATCGCGTGCGAAGGGCGACGGGTCAGCCAGGTCGCGGTGTTGTCGTCGCCGGTTGCCTGACGCCGCTGGTCGCTTCCGGCGCGCCGAGCGAGCCCACGGGTCAGCGGGTCAGCGGGGTGGCACCACCGGCATGTTGATGGTCGTCCAGGACCGGCCGTCCGTGGAGATCGCCGGCCGGGCGCCGAGCGTCACGTAGCCACCAGGCAGCGAAACGACGTCACCGTTCGGGGCGTACGGCCCGATCACCGGTGCAAACGTCGCGCCGCCATTGGTGCTGCGGCAGAACGAGACCTCGTCGTCCTTGGTGGCGAGCCAGACGCCGACCGAGCCGTCGCGTGGCGTCATCACTCCGTACCGGACGTACGAATTCCAGGCGCTCTCAATCGTTGGCGCGGACCAGGTCGTCCCGCCGTCATTCGACCGGATCAGCAGCATCTGGCCGGCGCTGTGCACCAGCACGTACACCTTCCGGCCGTCCTGGGTGGCAAGGGCCGGCGGACGGTCCGGGATCACGCCTAGCGAACTGGTGTGCCACGTCGCGCCCTCGTCATGGGTCACCGACACCGCGAGCTCGCCGGTGCGCGCGTCGGCACCGGTCACCCACCAGCCGCTGATCGTGCTGGCCAGCTGCGGCGACGTCAGGTCCGGCTGCCGCGCGATAGTGGCAACCTTGCCGTCGCCCGCGGTCACCACGCCGATCTCACCATAGGTCGAGGTCTGCACCGGTACGTCGGACTGTTGCGCGGGCCGGCTCGACCTGTCCGGGAAAATCGAGCCGAGGTTGTAGGTCTGGTACTGCGGCGCGATGGATTCGCCGACGTCCGCGCTCACCACGACGTCGAGGTCGTCGAGCGCCACCAGGTGTGGATTCGCGAGCACTTGCGACGGATCACTGCGGAGCAGTCCGATCCGCTTGGTCAGCGGCGGTGACAACGAGATGAGTTGGAGGCTGCAGGTGTTCGCCGAGCACGCGTCGACCAGGCCGTACGAGTGCGCAAGGTCCACACCACCGGCGGCGATCAGGCGTTTGGAGATCTCCGAACCCGGCGAGGGCTGCGTGACCGTCGTGGTGAGGTTCCCGTCAGAATCGCCGTCCGCGATGCTGATCTGCACGAGGCTTGGGCGGCCGGAGCCCTGTGACAGCAGGAGACCGCCGTAGATCAGCGCCGGCATCAGGACGATCACCGCCGCGATCGCCCCGGTCGTGGTGCCCAGCCGCTGCCGTCGCCGGTGCCGTCGGGCACGCGCCATGACTTCGCTGAATTCCGGCAACACCGTCTGTCGCTCGACTCCGGAGCGGAACTCTGAGAACCGTTCGTTGCTCATCGACGTCGCCCACGCACTGGTACGAGTCCGTCGGCGCCGTCGCCCAACTCAGGGACGGCCAATTCGGCGTCGGCCACCGTCTGTGGCACCTCGAGCAGCCGGTCCAGTCCGTCGCTGCCGTGGTCCGGGCCGATCTCGCCGACCGCGGTTGGCTGCGGCGGTGGTCCGGCCACGGCCGGTCCGGCGAGGATCGAGTCGGCCGCCATCGAAGTGGCCGCGGCCGCAGGTCGGCCGGCCGGACGCGCGGGAAGGATGCCGGTGCGCCGGATCGGCGTCGTGTCGTCGGCGGCCGACCGCACACTCGGAATCGTCAGCGTGCCGGAAACCGGAACGGCCGCGGTCGGCGCCGCCTCGTGCAGAAGCTCGGCGAGCAGCGCGCGGCCGCGGGACAGGCGTGCCTTCACGGTCCCCACCGGGATGCCGAGTTGCTCGGCAACCTCGTGGACGGACATGTCGGCGATGTGGTGCAGCACGATCGTCTCTCGGGTCGGTCGGGACAGCTTGGCCAGCGCGGCCACCAGCAGGACACGGTTCGGGTTCGCGCCGGGCACCGACTCCGGAGTCGGGGTCACCCGACCGGTGCGGATCATGGTGTCCAGCAGCCTTCGGCGGCGCCACCGAGTGCGAGCCAGGTTGACCGCGACGGTGCGCAGCCAGGCCTCCGGATCCGCGACATCTAGGAACGTGGCGGGGCGGGCGAGCGCCCTCGCATACGCCTCCTGAACCAGGTCTTGTGCCTCGGCGTAGTCGGACGTCAAGCCGTAGAGGGTGGCCACCAGGCGCCGGTAATACGCCTGGTAGGCCTCACGGATCGCCTCCCGAGCCTCATCATCGGCCACTGGCCCTCCCCTGCGGGCACAGCCCACTCACTCGTAACGACCAGCGAGCGCTCCGACCGGTTGCATCGACATCCGCGTGGCATTCGCTGGCGGATACGCCGGTGGCGAACGCACCTGGAAGAATGACGCGCATGACCCGCGAGCCCGCCGCGCCGACGCCGTCCCGTCCCCGGGTGCTGTCCGGAATCCAGCCCACCGCTGACTCCTTCCACCTGGGCAACTATCTCGGCGCGGTGCGGAATTGGGTCGCCCTTCAGGACACGCACGACGCGTTCTATTGCGTTGTCGATCTGCACGCGATCACGGCCGGTCACGAACCGGCTCTGTTGCGGCAGCGTACCCGCGTGAGCGCCGCCCAGCTATTGGCAAGTGGGCTAGATCCCGAGCGCTGCACGTTGTTCGTACAGTCCCAAGTGCCCGAGCACTCCCAGCTCGCGTGGGTGTTGAGCTGCATCACCGGATTCGGTGAGGCGAGCCGGATGACGCAGTTCAAGGACAAGTCGAGCAAACAGGGTGCGGACCGATCCAGCGTCGGCCTCTTCACGTATCCGATCCTGCAGGCCGCCGACATCCTGCTGTATCTGGCGGACGCGGTGCCGGTCGGCGAGGACCAGCGGCAGCACCTCGAGCTGACCCGTGATCTCGCGCAGCGGTTCAACACGACGTACGGGCCGACGTTCGTGGTTCCGGAGCCGTACATCCTGCGGGAGACCGCGAAGATCACCGATCTGCAACAGCCGACCGCCAAGATGTCGAAGTCAGCGTCGTCCGCAGCCGGCGTCGTCGATCTGCTCGACGATCCGGCGAAGTCGGCCAAGAAGATCCGGTCCGCGGTCACTGACACCGGACGCGACATCATCTTCGACCCGGTCACGAAGCCCGGCGTGTCGAATCTGTTGACGATCTACTCGGCTTTGTCCGGCCGTACCATCGACGATCTCGTGGCGGCGTACCAGGGCAAGGGGTACGGCGACCTGAAGAAGGATCTCGGCGAGGTGCTCGTCGAGTGGGTTCGCCCGATCCAGGACCGGACGCGTGCCTACCTCGACGATCCAGGGCACCTCGACAAGCTGCTCGCGATCGGGGCGGACAAGGCCCGCGCGGTGGCGAGCGTGACGTTGAAGGCGGCGTACGAGCGGATCGGTTTCCTGGCTCCGGCGAGCAACTGAATCGAGCGGCATGGCGGCGAAGAACAACAGGGTGAACGCGGGCGACCGGCGGGTGCGCAGCGCCGGCAGGGCGCCGGCGACCGGCGTCGAGTCCGGCGTCGAACCGAGCGTCGAGCCGAGCGAAGTGTTTACGGTCGGCGTTGCGATCAGCATTCCGGCGCCGTTCTCCGACGTGCTGGACGCGGTCCGAGCGTCGTCCGGTGACCCGCTGGCCCCGTTTATCCCGGCACACCTCACGCTCCTCGGTCCCACCGAGATCGATCCGGCCGGCGTGGCCGACGTGGAGGTCTGGCTCGGCGAGGTGGCCGCCCGCCATGCGCCGTTCCGCGTGCACCTGCGCGGCACGGGTACGTTCCGGCCGGTGACCGAGGTCGTGTTCGTCGCGGTCGCGGCCGGGATCAGCGAGTGCGAGCGCCTCGCGAACGACGTACGGCGGGGACCATTGGCGCGCGATCTGCACTACCCGTACCACCCGCATGTCACGATCGCGCACGACGTGCCTACCGCGGCCCTGGACCGGGTATATGCGGAACTCGACGATTTCGAGGCGCTGTTCACGGTGGATCAGTTCACGCTCTACGTGCACGGTGCGGACGGCCGATGGCGACCGCTCCGCGACTTCAAGCTGGCCGCCGAGCGTGTCGACGACGCGGCGAGCGGCGCTGGCGGCGGCGACAGTCGCGCGCCGCGCAACCGTGGCAGCGGCAACCGTGGCAGCGGCAATCGTGGCAGCGGCAACCGTGGCGGCAAGACGCCGGGCTCCGACGGCGCATCGGTGCCGCCGACGCCATGAACATCGTCGACGCGGTCGAGAAGGGCTGGGACGCCTCGATCGACTGGTCGCGCCGCCACTCCAAGGTCTTCGACCACGCGTGGCGCGCGCGATTGCGCTACGGCGAGGTGCTCGGCGGCCGGCTCGCCGCGGCGATCGCCTACTACGGCTTCTTCGCGGTCTTCGCGCTCGCGCTGGTCGCCTACGCGATCGTCGGCTTCGTGCTGGCTAACAATCCGGCCGCCGTCGACACGGTGAACGACTTCCTCAAGCAGAACATCCCGTTCCTGGACGCGAAGCAGATTGCCGAGGCCCGCAACACGGTGGCCATCGTCGGCATCATCGGCCTGGTGTTCACCGGTGTCGGCTGGATCGAATCGTTGCGCTCGTCGCAGCGCGCCATCTGGCGACTGGAACAGCAGCCCGGCAATCTCTTCGTACGGCGCCTGCTGGACCTCGCCATCATGATCGGCATCGGATTGCTGCTCGCCCTCTCGTTGTGGGTCCAGGCCGGGATCAACGACGCGGTCAAGCCGGTGCTGCTGCAGCTGTCCCCGAAGAAGGTCACCGTCGACACCCAGGACACCATTGCCGTCATCGCGCGCGCGGTCGGCATCATCCTTGGCCTCATGGTCAACGCGCTGCTCGCCGCGAGCCTGCTGACCGGGGTCAGCCGCATCCGGATGCCACTGCGCCGACTCGTTCCGTCCACCGTGTTGATCGCGCTCGGTCTTCTCGCACTGAGCACCGTTGGCCGGCTCTACATCGACTTCACCGCCCGTCGCCCGGCCTACCAGCTCGTCGGTGGCACGGTCGGGCTGCTGCTGTTTCTCTACCTGTTCAACCAGATGCTGCTGTTCGGCGCGGCGCTCGCCGCGACCAGCACCCGCGGCAAGGTGGTGGACATGGCGACGGGTGACACGGTGGCTAGGGCTTCCGAATCAACCGACGGTACGGCGATGCCCCGCACCGGCGGCGCGCACCGGGCGGATGACACTCGGCGGGAACCGTCGCCCGACGGCGCACCGCGGGAGCCTGATGCCGAGCAACGGGAGCCCGGTGCTGACCTGCAGGAGCCCGATACCGCGCGGCGTGACGCCGATGGCGGTCGGACACCGGACCGGGACCGGGTTGATGGTCACAACGCGTCGCGGAACCTATCTGACCGGAAATGACGCGGGGGCGTTACGGCGCGCTAAACCGCCCGCCCGGCGGGCGAACGCGACCATGATGGATCCGTGGGCGCACTCGTGACGATGGAGTTGCCGCCGGACTCGCCGGCGCTGGACCTGCCGTGGATCATCACCTTCGGGCCGCTGACCGAGGCCGAGGAGTGGGAACCGGTGGTGTGCGGGCCGTACGAGCGACCGCACGCGCTCGCCCTTGCCGAGGAGATCGTCGCCGACGACCAATTGATGGCCGTCGTGGAGCCGCTGATGGCCTACGTGGCGCCGGCCGAGATCCGCAACGACATCGCGTTGTCCCGGGACGTCTC
>DASTMZ010000065.1:0-2842 GCA_035713725.1 Micromonosporaceae bacterium | reverse complement strand
CGAATCGACGGCCTTCCCGCTTCTTCAACCCACGCATGGCTCCACGAGGTCAGATCCAGACTCGCGTGCTCATTCAGGATCTTGATCAGATCCAGCCATGTCGCATTTCCGAATTGGTATTCCTTCAGATAGACGCGCAGGCCGGCTTGAAGCTTCTCCGGACCGAGCAGCCGCTCGAGCTGGCGCATGACGATGGGAGCTTTGTCATAGATGATGTTCCCGTAGAGCGTGCCGGCATCATTGAGATTTCCAAGCTCCTGCCGTATCGGATGCGTTCCGCCGGTCCGATCAACGGCATACGCGGTCGGATAGTACGAAACAAGGAATCGCAGGTCATGGTTCACATTGGGAAACGCGGGGTTCACGATCTTTGCCGCCATGAAATTCGCAAAGACTTCCTTCATCCAGACGTCGTTGAACCAGCGCATGGTCACCAGATCGCCGAACCACATGTGCGCCAGCTCATGCAGGATCACCTCGGCGCGGGACTGGTGCGCCGCCTGTGTCGTACGCGACCGGAAGATGAACGCCTCCGCGAACGTCACGCAACCCACGTTCTCCATCGCGCCGATGTTGTACTCCGGCACGAAGACCTGGTCATACTTCGCGAACGGGTACGGCTGATCGAACCGCTCGATGTAGTAGTCGAAGCCTTGCGTCGTGATGTCGAAGATCTCGTCGGCGTCCAGGTGCTCGGCCATCGACTGCCGGCACGCGATGCCGAACGGCACCACGCGACCGTCCGCCGCGGCGTACGTGTCCGTCACGTAGTGGTAGTCGCCGGCGATGATCGCGGTGAGGTACGTGGAGATCCGCGGCGTCGGCGCAAACCGCCACGTCGCCACACCAGCCCGAGCTCCGCCGCCGTCGACACCCGCACTGTCGGTCCCGGTAGGCGCCGCCTCGGGCTCGGGCGCGGGCGAATTCGACAGCACCAACCACCCCGCCGGCGCGGTGACGGTGAACGTGAAGCTCGCCTTCAGATCGGGCTGCTCAAACGTCGCGTAGAGCCGGCGTGCCTCCGGCACCTCGAAGTGTGTGTAGAGGTAGACCCGCTGGTCGGCCGGGTCGACCGTTCGATGCAGCCCCTCGCCGGTATTCATGTACGCGCAGTCCGCCGCGATCCGGAGCACGTTGTCCGCGGCGAGGTCGGTCAGCTCGACGCGACCGTCCACGTAAGCCGCTGCCGGATCCAGCGCGCGACCGTTCAGGGTGATCTCGCGTACCCGCGGAGCGACCAGGTCCACAAACGTCGACGCTCCGGGCCGCGCGCACACGAACCGGATCTCCGTTACCGAGTCGAACGTCGCTGTGCCGGCGGGGCCGGCGGCGTTCGTGAAGTCGAGGTCGACCCGGTATTCGTCGACACGCAGCAGGTCACTACGAGTGCGCGCCTCGGCACGCGTGAGGTTGGTTCCCGGCACACCGCGACGGTACCGTCCCCGCCCGAGCCGTGCGGGGGCCGTACACTAACCGCCGCTCGCCCCACGTACCACGGTGGAGGATGGCCGACCCATGAAGCTCCGCCCGATCGACGTCATCACGTTCGGCTACTTCGCCATCGTCTCGCTGCTGGTCGTCGCATTCCACAACCGGGTTGATCACTGGTACGCCTACCCGTTGGCGTTCGCCGGCGGAGCGGCCGCCGCCCTTGCCTTGATCGCCGTCCATCAGCGGCGCCCGACGCTGCGGATTGTCGCGCTGCTGCGTTACGTCTACCCGCTGATCGCGTCGCCGTTCGTGTACGGCTCGATCGGTGGGTACGTGCTGATCCTGCGCGGTCACTACCTGGACGCCGGGATGAACACGTTCGAGACGCGCGTCTACGGCGGGCACCCGACGCTCGCGCTCCAGCACCTCACGTCGCCGCCGCTGACCGAACTCCTCTACGCGTGCTACTTCGGCTTCTATCTGTTCTTCGTCGTCCCGCCGTTGGTCCTGTTCTTCCGCCGTGGTTCGGACATCGTTGATCAGCACCGTGACCTGGAGCGTTACGTCGTCACGCTGATCACCGCGCTCTACGTGTGCTACCTCGGCTTCCTCTTCGTCCCACTACTCGGTCCCGAGTACTCGTTAGCGGGAACGCTTCATCCGACGGTGTTGCGCGGCTATGTCGTCGTACCCGTGCAGCAGTTCTTGATGGCGCACGGCGATCCGCTCGGCGCGTGCTTTCCCTCCGCGCACGTGGCCGGCACCTGGGCCGGGCTGCTCGCGGTCCGCAGGTTGTTCGGCCGGCGAGCGTTCGGCTGGTTGCTTGTCCCGGCGATCGGGCTGACGCTTGCCGTGGTCTACACCCGCTACCACTACCTCACCGATGCGATTGGCGGCCTTGCGGTCGCGTTCGCCGTCGTGGCGGTGGTGCACGCGGCGTCCTCCCGGCACGCCGTCCGCCCGCGGGCCACCGGAGCGGCCGTGGACGAGGCGCCCGCCGTCGCGTAGCCCTTACCGGCATAGCGCCTATTGGCACAGCTCCGATTGGCACAGCGCCTTCTGGCACAGCGTGCTCTCAACCGCCGCGGACCTACAGTTGGCTGGTGGGGTTTCGCCTCGTTGTCGGTGCCGTGGTAGCGCTGCACTACGCGTTCCTCGCGTTCGTGGTGCTCGGCGGCTTCGCGGCGCTCCGGTGGCGATGGCTGACCTGGCCGCACGTCGCGGCGGTCGGTTGGGCGCTGGCCATCGTCACGGTGCCGACGCTGCCGTGTCCGCTCACGGCCGCGGAAGCGTGGGCGCGCCGCCACGCCGGCATGCGCCCACTCGCCGGTGGATTCATCGACCAGTACGTCAAGGGCGTGCTCTATCCGGCCCGGTTCACAGTCGCGGTACAGATCGGTGTTGCGGCGTT
>DASTMZ010000064.1:0-40082 GCA_035713725.1 Micromonosporaceae bacterium | reverse complement strand
TTCATCCACGGCCTCTGGCTGCTGCCGAGCAGTTGGGCCAACTGGGTGGACTTCTTCCGGCAGGCCGGTTACGCACCGCTGACACCGGACTGGCCAGACGATCCCGCAACGGTTGAGCAGGCTCGCGCGAACCCGGACGTGCTCGCCAAGAAGACCTTGAAGCAGATCGCCGATCACACCACCGAGATCATCAAGGCCCTGGACAAGAAGCCAGCGGTAATGGGGCACTCGACCGGGGGCTTGCTGGCCCAGATGCTCGCCGGCCAGGGTCTCTCGGCAGCCACGGTGGCAATTGACCCGGGGATCTTCCGCGGTGTGCTGCCGCTTCCGGCGTCGGTGCTCAAGGTGGCCGGCCCGTTTCTAGCCAACCCACTCAGCCGCGGCCGCGCGATCACGCTGACCTTCGACCAGTTCAAGTACGGCTGGGCCAACGCGCTGGACGACAAGGAAGCGAAGGAGCTCTACGACGCGTACCACGTCGCCGGCTCCGGGATCGCTCTCGTACAGATGGGCAACGCGAACCTCAACCCGTGGACGCAAGCGAAGGTAGACACGCGCAACCCCGATCGCGGTCCGCTGCTGATCATCGACGGCGAGATGGACCACACGGTGCCATGGGCGATCGCGAACGCTGCCTATAACCGGCAGCGGCACAACCCCGGCGTGACCGAGATCGTGAAGATCCCGAACCGCGGCCACGCCCTGACCATCGACCACGGCTGGCGTGAGGTCTCCCAGACAGCGCTCGACTTCATCAAGCGATTCACCTAGGCCGTCGTCGCACGGTTGCGAGCGAACAGACCCTTTCACTCGGCTGACCGCGCTCCCCGTCGTGAAGCAACACGCTGCTGACGGTATCGACGCAACGCGAACCGCCGACGTGACCGCGCTGTTCACCGCCTGCCAGCAGACCATTCGCGCTGACATCATCAAGTACATCCTCACAGCGGATCCTTCCAGGTGACCTGCCCGGACCGTCGAACTACCGTGTACTAAGTGGCGGGTGGTGGACGATGACGTCGAGCCAGGCGGCGATGCGGCGGCGGTTTACGACCAGGTTCGTTCGCGAGATGGAACGGGAAGGGTTCGCTCGCACCGATCACTCTTATGCGTTGTGGGGTGCTGGCGACAACGCGATCGTGTATGACCTTCAGGCGGCCCCGGCATACAACCGAGATATGGACAGCTGCACCGGCATATACATCAACGTCGGGATCCTGCTCGGGATCGAAATCGAATGGCTGCGCCGCACACTCAGGTCTGCGTCGTGGCAGCCGAGCCCGGCAAACGGCGTGTGGAATGACAGGCTGCGCCGTGACGGAATCGACTGGCCCGACCTGTGGTCAATGTGTTCTGTCGCCGAAGCCGACCAGCTGTCAACCCAGGCCATAGATCTGTTCCGCCAGCAACTGCCGCGGCTGAAACATCTTCTCGATCCAGAGCACATGATTGCCGCGGCACGAGCCGAGCGGTGGTCGCGCAACCGGGTACTGGAGGGGTACCTACTGGCTGACCACGGTCGCCTCGGCGAGGTCGAGGAGCTGCTCGACATCGCCGGCACCCCCGTGCAAGAACTGTTGGAACATCAGCGCAGCATCCTCGGACTCGCACACCACCGTGCTGGTCTGACCACTCCGGTCGCCCAGCTACCCGAAACCAGACACGAACCGACGGCTCCAACGATTGGGCTGGGCCAATTCGGTGCCCTGATCGTGGCCCGTTACGCCGACCAACTCGAACACCTCGAAGCCGTCGCAAACCTTGCCCTGCCGGTTGACGAGATCGACTACGCACACGACTGGCACGTCGGATTCCTACCCACCATGGAATATGTCGACCCGGTCGAGTTAGCGATCGCAGTCACAACAGAGACCGGCCGGCCGACGATCGCGCTGTACGACAACGACGGAGACTACGCCGAAGGCTACTGCCACAGCCCGGACGGAAACACCGGCCGCTTCTACCTCAACGAACAAGCATTCCGGGCGTTCATCGCCGAACTCGACACCGACCAAGACGAACCCGCCCGGCGCGACACCACCAGCCTCATGCCCGTCGCCGAGCCGGTCGCCCTACTGGCCAACTGGGCGGTCGAAGCCGGCCTGGCCCCCAACCGGCCGGCATTAACCGCAGCCCTCACACCGTCAACCGACTACCCCAACAACACCGTCGGCCAACTCATATCCGCGCTCGGCATACACCCACCGAGCCACGCCGAGCCACGGAACTAAAACCCGAGCTGCGCCGATATCTGACCGCCATCCAGGAAACGCCCACCACCCGCGACGAACTTTGTCGACGCAAGGCTGTGTCTTCCTGACGTACCTGTTGTCACGGCCCCGCCCATCGCGGCTAGGTGAGCACTCGCCGCGATCACTAAGCGACAGGCTGAGTCAAGGCGGCGGGTTGGAGTGCTTCGGATGACTCGGCTCGGCGCCGGGTCGACAGCCGCGGTTCGGCCAGCGCAACAGCGAGCGCCGCCACCGTAAACACCGTGCCGGCCAGCGCAGTGACCCGTACGCCGAACACTGGCAGCAACAGACTGCCGACGAGCGCGCCCACGGTGATGCCGACGTTGAAGGCTGTCGACGTGCCGGCCGCGGCGAGGTCTGAGCTGCTCGGCGCGACCTCGAGAACACGCGCGCCGAGGCCGGCAGATAGCGCAGCCAATGCAAAGCCGGAGAGGCAGATCGACATGATCGTCGCGATCTGGTTGCCACCGAGCGCCCATTGCGCGGCCAACGCGACCGCCTGTGCACCGATCACCCAGGTCATCGCCAGCCAGCCGTTGCGGCCGACAAGGTAGCCAATGACGAAGACGCCGACCAGCCCAGCGAGACCGCGGACAAACAGCAACTGCCCGACCGCGCCTTCGTCGAAGTGGCTGACCTCTGTAAAGAACGGATTGATATACGTGTACGAGGCGAAGGCGCCGGTGATCGCGAGAGCCGTGTACGCGACGATCGCCCAGTACCGTCCGGCGTCGGGTGCCGAGCCACGGTCTGCGTCACTGGTGCCGGGCGGGGTTGCGGGCAGCAGGATCGCGATCGTGACCAGGACGGCAAGCCCGATCACGCTAAGTGCCAGGAAGGCCGCCCGCCAACTCGTCTGCTGGCCGAGCCATGTGCCGGCCGGGACGCCAGCGAGGGCGGCCACGGAGTTTCCGGCGTACAGGATTGAAAGTGCACGCGGGCGCACCGCGGGCCGAAAGAGCGACGCGGTGGCCGGCGTGACGACCGCCCAGAACAGGGCTTGGCTCAGTGCTGTGACGATCCGGGAGACCAGGAGTGTCTGGTAATCCTGGGCGAGCGCGGACGCTGTGTTGGCCGCGACGAAGACGGCCAGCAGCCCGCAGAGTAAGCCACGCCGATTGATCCGTTGGGTAAGTCGAGTCAGCGGGATCGAGGCCAGGACCACGACCAGTCCGTACGCCGTGATCAGCAAGCCCACCTCGGATGCCGTACTTCCTAGGTCATGGGCGATCAGTGGAAGCAGACCGATCGGAAGGCTCTCGGTGGTCACGTAGGCGAACGTGGACATTGCGAGGACACTCAGTGCCACGATCGCCGACGGGCTGCCGAGCCGCTCGCGCATGCTTCCTCCAAACGCCTGATCGATGGTAGCACAGTCCTGAGTCATCGCGCGGTACGACCTTGCGTCAGGCGCGGAACAGCGCCGTACGAAGGGCCACTTACTTCTATCGTACCGGCTTATGGAGGTAGCATTGTCTCATGGAAGAACCCCGCATCGTCGGCGGCAGCGTGGCCCTCGACCTGGTCAACACCGTTGCGCCTCGGCCGGCAACCGCCGAGGCAACCGACTGGCTCGACTCACCATCAGCGCTTCTGCATTGGGCATGTCGAGTTGGTCTGATCTCCGAAGCCGAGGCGGAGGGAGTGTCGTCCGCATGGGCAGCCGAACCCGCCTCTGCCGTTACGGCGTGGCACTCGGCAGTGGACATCCGCGAGGCTCTCTACGCGGTCCTATCGGCCGCTCTGGGCGCGTCCCAGCCGGCCGACGGCGCTGTCGCCGAGCTGGAACGGCTGGCACTGCGTTGGTCGGCGGCGACCGCGCGCTCGTCGTTACGGCTGGGTGGCCCCGGTGAACCGCCGGCAGTGCTCACCGACGGCGCTGGCGCTCTGCTCATCCCGGACCGCCTGGCACACGCCGCGGTCGAATTCACGCGCACCGCCGATCTGTCCCAGCTGAGGGCTTGCCCAGTGGCCGAAGGCGGCTGCGGCTGGCTGTTCCTTGACCGCAGCCGCAACCATTCCCGCCGCTGGTGCGCGATGGAAGACTGTGGCACGCAGGCCAAGTCCCGCCGCCTGACAACCCGCCGCCGCACGGACCGCACGCGGGCTGCTGTTCCACATCGCGTGCGTACGACGGGCGTCGGTAATTAATTCGGGTCGGCGTCGGCCGTCGGCGCGCGAGTCAGCCATGATGCGCCGTCTAATCAGAACGGGGTGCTGATGGGGCAACCAACGCTGTTCCTGACCGTCGGACTCCCAAGCACCGGCAAGACCACTGCCGCGCGACGCATTGAGGTCGAACAGAGGGCACTTCGGCTCACGAAGGACGAGTGGGTGAAGGCTCTCTACGGGCACGACAATCCGCCATCGGCCCAAGACGTGATCGAAGGACGGCTGATCGAGATTGGACTGCGCGCCCTGGAACTGGGCAACAACGTCGTGATCGACGACGGCCTCTGGAGTCGAGACGAGCGCTCGGCTCTACGACAGGCGGCCGCGGACCTCGGCGCGATAGTGGAGTTGCGCTACTTCGAACTCACCCCAGCCGAGCAGCGGAGACGAATTGACCAGCGCCAAGCCGAGGCGCCACACACGACTTGGCCCATATCCGACGCGGAACTCGCCGAGTGGGCCGCCAAAATCGAGATCCCGACGCCCGGCGAACTCGACGGCAGCGAACCAATTGATGACCCACCGGCTGGGTTCGCGACATGGGACGAGTGGCGCGGACATCGCTGGCCGCCGTCGGTTTCCTGACGCCCGCACCCTCGCGCCGCCACGACCACTGTGTGGTGCGTGCGTTGACGTTGCTCGCCTTCACGCTCTCGCGCTCGTCGCGCCGATACGAGTAGGTGACTAGAGTTCCGCGCCGCGTGGTAACTCTTCGATAGCGCCAGTTTGTAGAAGGTGGTTGACAAACCACGCTCGGGGACTACTTTGTAGATGAGGTTCTACGAACACGCGGACGGAGGTCACGTGGTCAAAGAGATGCTCAGCGTGGCTGACATCGCCGCGATGTTCGACGTCGAACCGAAGACAGTCAGCATGTGGCGGTTGCGGTACGCGGAATTCCCCGAACCGGATGTCGTCGTCGGCGGCATGGCGGGCTGGGATCCCGACCGCGCGGCAGAGATTCGTGTCTGGGAGAGCCGGCGCCCTGGACAGGGTCGCCGGTCGATGCTGGCCGAGCACGTCCAGGAAACGTTGCGGCGGACGTTCGTTTTCCGGTTCATGCGGCCCGACGACTTCGCATGGGCGCCGATCGACTTTCCCGGCATTGAGTACGAGGACGGGAGACTCGTTGACGGAATGCAGGCCAAGGCATCCGAGCACTTGATCGGCGCGCTCCGCGACCAGGGCTACGAAATTGTCTTCGAAGACACGGCCACCGACCGGACACAGGCCATGCAGCACGTGCTCTGGGACCGGTGGACCGCGGCGGAGGTCGGGGAACACGAGTTCCTCGGGCCACTGTTCGATGAGTACGGCCGGATCTACCGCGGCTGTACCGCCTTCGATGCCGCGGCGTACACACTTCAAAGACTCGCCGCGCTCGGCGGCGAGATCCGCTCGATGCTCAGGTCGTCACAACAAGAACCCATCCGCCGGCCTAGCTAGAGATCCGCCGACGGCCTAGCTAGCGGTTGTGCCGCCCGCTCTCGAACACAGCAGTCCCGCATTTGGCCGACATCCGGCCAGCGCACGCATGCCGCACGACGACGCAATGCAACGACACTCGAGCCGACGCAGACGCTGACGTGTCAGCCGGCATCATCCGGGAGGCGAGCTACTTCGTGGAGATCTCCAAGCATCGCATCGAGCCCGCGGGCGGACGGCTGGGCGTGCTGACCGTTGGCCTCGGAGCCGTGGCGACGACATTCATCGCCGGCGTCGAGCTGATCCGGCGTGGCCTCGCTGAGCCGGTCGGTTCACTGACTCAGATGCGCACCATTCGGCTCGGCAACTGGACCGAGTCGCGCACGCCGCTGATTCGCGATGTTGTGCCGCTGACCGGCTTAGACCAACTAGTCTTCGGTGCCTGGGACGGCATCTCGGACACGGCCTACGACGCCGCACTCACGTGCGGTGTTCTCGACCGGTACGCCCATATCGAACCAATCGCGGCCGTACTGAAGGAAATCGAGCCCATGCCGGCCTTCTTTGACCAGAGCTACGTACGGCGTCTCGACGGCACAAACGTCAAGTCTGCGGCGAGCAAGCGAGGAGTGGCCGAGAAAATCCGCAAGGACATCCGCGATTTCAAAACGGACCACTCCTGCGAGCGGCTGGTGGTGATCTGGTGCGCGTCTACCGAGACCTACCTCGAGCCCGGGCCGGCACACCAGAGCCTCGAAGCGTTCGAAGCTGCGATCGACGCCAACGACGAAAGCATCGCGCCATCGATGCTCTACGCGTACGCGGCGCTGATGGAGGGCGTCCCCTTCGTCAACGGCGCCCCAAATCTCACCACAGACATGCCGGCGTTGATGGAGCTCGCCGACACGACCGGCGTGCCGATCGGCGGCAAGGACCTCAAGACGGGGCAGACACTTCTGAAGACCGCGCTGGCGCCGATGTTGAGGGCGCGCATGCTCGGGCTGCAGGGGTGGTACTCAACCAACATCCTTGGCAACCGCGACGGCGAGGTGCTCGACGACCCGGACAGCTTCCGCACCAAGGAGAAGTCCAAACTCGGCGTGCTCGAGCACATACTGCAGCCGAACCTGTATCCCGAACTCTATGGCGCCTCGTACCACAAAGTCCGCATCGACTACTACCCGCCCGCTGGGGACCAGAAGGAAGGCTGGGACAACATCGACCTCTTCGGCTGGCTCGGCTATCCCATGCAGATCAAAGTCGACTTCCTGTGCCGTGACTCGATCCTGGCGGCTCCCCTCGTACTCGACCTTGTGCTCTTCACGGACCTTGCGCAGCGAGCGGGGCTCAGCGGCGTACAGGAATGGCTGTCTTTCTACTTCAAGGACCCTCTACACGCTGCCGGCGTCGATCCCGAGCACGACCTGTTCATCCAACAGGCCAACCTAGAGAACACACTTCGCCGGCTGATCGGCGAGGAGCAATTCAGCCACCCGGGAGCCGAGCGCTACCAGGGCTAGATCGTCGATCGCGCGCGAAACGTTGCGGCACGTGCCGGCTGTTGGCGATGTTCTACCGCTTGCGCGCGAGCGTGAGGCCGTCGCCAACCGTCAACACGACCTTCTCGACGCGGTCGTCATCTCGCACGATGTCGTTGAACGCGATGATGGCGGCGGTGTCTCCGGTCGCCGCCGGATCGATCACCCGGCCACTCCACAGCGTGTTGTCGACCGCGATCACACCGCCAGGCCTCATCCGTGGTACGAGTTCGGCCCAGTACGACGCGTACCCACCCTTGTCCGCGTCGATGAACGCGAAGTCGAGATGCGCCGTCGCGGGCAAGGTCTGCAGGGTTTCCAACGCTGGCGCGAGCCGCAACTCGATGCGATCGTCGACGCCGGCGCGCTGCCAATAGCGCCGTGCGATTGACGTGAACTCGTCGGACACGTCACAACACAGCAGCCGACCGCCGGGCTCAAGCCCACGCGCGATCGCCAACGATGAGTAGCCCGTGAAGGTGCCGACTTCAACGGCCGCCCGGACTCCGACAATCCTCACGAGCATCGTCAGGAAGGCGCCCTGGTCCGCTCCGATCTGCATGCCGGCCGACTGCGGCAGCGCCGTATATGTCTCCTCGATCAAGTCACGTTGGACGTCATCCGGTGGAGTGCCGTGCGCGACGACATAGTCGTAGAGTGCTTCGCTTGGCGCGATGAATCGACTTGGCATTGCTCGACTTTATCGGAGACCGCCCGCCTGTCGGACGAGTTGATCGCGCCGTGGGGCAGCCGACCATTTGCCGCCGTGGATTCGTAGTCGCCTCAGGTCGCGATCGCAAAACACGGGTCATCAGATCCGAGCGCCGCACAAAACATGCGCCGCTGCAATCCGCGACGATCGGTATGGTTGCGGCGTGGCGGATGCGGGCGTCGTGCGGGTGGTTTTACTGGATGCCGACAATGGCACGGAAGTGGCCAGCATGCAGATGCCGGCCGGGCAGCTGCCGGCTTCGTTGCAGCCTGAAGTCATCGGACCAGAACACGTCCGGCAATACCTTTCACGCCACGATGCATGGGCCGACTGACGCGCTGAATGGACGCGCGCGAATGCTGGTTGCGGTCGTGGCTACGGAAGGCGGTCGTCGAAGCTACCGCCGATCCGCCACGTCGACGCCTGCTCCGGCATCGGCGAGCCCGTTGTCCGCCTTCGCACGCCGGAACTGTAATGCAATGGATCCAGTGGCCTGGCAGCGCTCGTAGTCACATGCGGTCCGGGCCAGAACCTCAATAACTTCAACATGCCCGGTACGTCCCGGTCGCTGCAAGTGTTGAACAGCAGCGCGATCATCAACCACTCGAAGAAGCCTGTACGCGCAGTGCCTGTTTCAATGCCGTTGACACGGTTTCGCGAAACGCGGCACGGCACCACGTCGCCATCCGTATCGTGGCCGACGGAAACGGTCGTCGATCGTACGGTCGGAGCACGCTGCGATGCGTAGAAGGCTAGTGACGGTGTTTGCTGCCGTGGCATTGACGGCAGGTTGCACGTCGACCTCGCATACACCGTCACCAACCGCAGCGGGCGTCGCAGCTGGGTCTCAGGTGCCCACACCGCACGGCACGCCTGGCGCGCGTAACGTCCCCGCGCCGGGTGCCGCCGACTCCGGCGATTCGCTATACCCCTTCAACGGCAACGGCGGGTACGACGTCCAGCACTACACGATCGCGATCGCATATGATCCTGCGACGCACACGCTGACCGGGACGGACGTCATCACCGCGCGTGCGACGCAAGCGCTGTCCCGCTTCGATCTCGACCTGCACGCGCTCAACGCGCAGTCGGTGACGGTCGACGGCCACGTAGCTACGTCGGCTCATTCCGGAGACAAGCTGGCTGTCACGCCGGTCCGGCCGATCCCGTACGGCACGGCCTTTACCGCGAAGATCCAGTACGGCGGGGTGCCGAAGCCGTACAACGACAAGTACAACGGGCCTGGGGGATTCATTGCGCAGCCGGACGGAGCGCTAGCCATCGGCCAACCGGAGGTCGCCGGCGCTTGGTTCCCGGTCAACGACCGCCTGACCGACAAGGCGAGCTACGACATCACCATCACGGCGCCGAGCAGTCTCTCCGCCATATCCAACGGCGTGCTTGTCAACAAACACGTTGCTGGACAGCAGACTTCTTGGCACTGGGCCGAGTCCAGCCCAATGGCCAGCTATCTAGCATTTCTCGCCATCGGCAAGTATCGCGTGACGATCACCGCGCACGACGGTCGACCTGTGGTGCTCGCCGTGGCCGCCACACTTCCCCGCCAGATGGACACCGAGCTCGCCGAAACGCCGTCGATCGTCGACTTCCTGACCACACAGTTCGGCCCGTACCCGTTTAACGCCATGGGTGGCGTGGTCCACACCGACACCGAACTCGATGCGCTGGAGAACCAGACCCGGCCGACGTATTCGTCTGACGACTTCGACTCCCCCGCCGATGCCGCCGACGTCATGGTGCACGAACTCGCGCACCAGTGGTTTGGCGACAGCGTCTCGGTCGGCGATTGGTCCGACATCTGGCTCAACGAAGGCTTCGCCACCTACGCCGAGTGGCTGTGGTCCGAGCACATCGGGCGGCGTACGACAAAGCAGAAGTTCGACCACCTGTACCAGAAGAGCGATGGCATTCCGTCTGACCCGGCAGGTACGCCGACCCAACGCACGCTGTTCGACGATTCCGTCTACGACCGCGGCGCGGCGACGCTCGAGGCGCTACGTATTACGGTCGGCGACACAATGTTCTGGAAGATCATCCGAGGCTGGGCGCACGACCGCATGAACGGTAACGCGCGGACGGCGGACTTCGTCAAGTACGCCGACCGGGTGTCCGGCCACTCGCTCGACTCCTTCTTCCACGCTTGGCTCTACACCTCAGGCAAACCGCCGTACCCGCAACCAATGAACTGACCCGCCCGCGTGGTCAGTGGCCGGCTCGTGCGTGCCCGTCACGAATTGCGGCCGGTGTCGAGCAGATACATTGCTGCCACGGTCAGAACGAACCCGGCAGCCATGATCAGGCCGTGTCCCCTGATTGTTCCGGTGACGAGGACGGCGACACCGACCGCGAGGAGCAGCCACCCGTCACGGCGACGTCGACGACGATGACGCGCCGTGTCTTGCGCTTGCCCGACTTGGCGTGTCGGTGAGCCACGAAGCATTGTGTTGCGCCGCCACGTGGACACTCCGCGGATATGGAAGACGGTCATTGCTCCTCCTCCCCGGTTGGCTGCATCAGTACCGAGACCAATTAGCCGAATGCGAAGTAGCGCAACCAGACGTATGCCCATGCGACCAAGAGGGTGACGACCGTGGTGACGACGCCGTACTTGGTGAACTGCCAGAAGGTGATCGGTTGACCGCTGCTGGCCGCGATGCCCAGCACGACGACATTCGCGCTAGCGGCGATGGCTGTGCCGTTGCCGCCGAGGTCTGCGCCGAGCGCGAACGCCCACCACAGGGCCTGTCCGGCTTGCGGATCGGACGCCTGCGCCACGACGTCCTCGACGATCGGCGCCATCGCAGTGGTGTAAGGGATGTTGTCGAAGAACGCGCCGAACACCCCGGATCCAAGTAGCAGGCTGCTCGCGGCGAGGAAGTGGTTGTCCCCGACGGCGTTGGTGGCGGCCAGTCCGAGGTGGTGGATGACGCCTGTTTCGATGAGGCCGCCGACCATGACGAACAGGCCCATGAAGAACACCAGGGTCGGCCATTCGACCTCTTTGAGGTAGACCGCCGCTGGAGCGCGGGTGACCAGGATCAGCAGGCCGGCACCGAGCAGAGCCACGATGGACGGTTCCAGGTGCAGCACCGAATGCAGGCTGAACGCGACCGTGACGAGAGTCAGCACGGCAAGGCAGTGGATCAGAAGCGACCAGTCGGTGATGGCAGCACGGGCATTCAGCCTCATCACGGCGTCGACCCGGTCTGGGTGATATGTGAACGAGCGCCGGAACATGAACCGTGCCATCACGACGAACAGCACGAACAGCACTGTGACGATCGGCGTCATGTGGACGATGAAGTCGTTGAAGCTCAGACCGGCACGGCTGCCGATGATGATGTTCGGTGGGTCACCGACCAGCGTCGCGGCGCCTCCGATATTTGCCGCTAGAACCTCGGCAATCAAGTACGGCGCCGCGGGGATGTCGAGCTGTCGGCAGACCGAGATGGTGACGGGGGCGACCAACATGATCGTGGTGACGTTGTCCAGGAACGGTGACGCCACCGCAGTGATGATCATGAGGTAGACCAGCAGGCGGTACGGCCGTCCGCGAGAACGTTGGGCGGCCCAGATGCCGAGGAAGTCGAACACGCCAGTCTGTTTGATCACTCCGACGATGATCATCATGCCCAGGAGCAGGAAGATCACGTTCCAGTCGATCCCGGCGTGTTCGGAGAAGAAGACGTCCTTTCCCGGTACGAGTCCGAGCAGTGCCATCAGCGCGGCGGCGGTCAGCACCACGGCCACCCGGTGGATCTTCTCGGTTGCGATCAGCACGAACGCGATCGAGAAGATCGCGACGGCGACGAAAGCGGGTAGCACGCTCATGGGAACCTGCCCGGCGGCCCGGTTTCCACGATCGGCACCGTCCAGTGCGCGAGGTAGCGGTTGGCTGCGACCGTCTGCCAGTTGCCGAAGCGAGGCGCCTCGGGCAGGGGCAGTTGGAGATGTGTGATCATCGCGCCTCCGAGATCAACTGAACGTTGCTGGCCGTCGGATCCCGACCGCGTCAGTGCGGCGGGTATGCCATGATCTCGGGTCGCGACGACGATGTGCCATCGAGGACAGCACCCATTTCGCGGCGCACCGCCATGTAGGTGGCCGGTGGCCGAGCGATCGTCGCCGCGATGTGGGCAGGATGGGGGTCAGGCGGGCAGCATCGGAGTCAACAGCGACTTGCACACCGGGGGGAGGCGTTGCATGTCTCTGGCTTGGCGGATCTTTCTCGTCAATGGCGCCGTGCTGACCGCCGCCGCGTTGCTGCTGCTGCTCGGGCCGGCGACGGTGTCGACCCCGGTGCTGGTGACCGAGGCCGTGGTGCTTGCGATTGGGCTGGCCGTCATGTTGATCGCCAACGCGGTGCTGGTGCACCTGGCACTCGCCCCGCTGCAGCGGCTTGCCCGTGCCATGAGGACGACCGATCTGCTGCGACCCAGCCCGCGTCTCGCAGTGGCGGCGCCTTCCGCGATCAGCGATCTGACGACGGCCTTCAACACCATGCTTGATCGGCTAGAGAAGGAGCGGGCAACCAGCGCCGGGCGGGCTCTGTCGGCGCAGGAAGCCGAGCGGCATCGCATCGCGCAGGAACTACATGACGAGGTCGGACAAACACTGACCGCCGTGTTGCTCGGGCTGAAGAATGTCGCCGACCAGGCTCCGGAGCCGCTCCGCGAAAGCATGCATCAGGTTCAGGACCTCACCCGCAGCAGCCTCGACGAGATCCGCCGGATCGCCCGCCGACTGCGACCGGGTGTGTTGGACGAACTCGGTTTGGCCACCGCGGTGCGGGGACTCGTCCACGAGTTCACCGACCACACCGGACTGCCGGCCCGATGCCACGTCGACGATGATCTTCCTGACCTCGGCGCCGATGCCGAACTGGTGTTTTATCGGGTCGCCCAAGAGAGCCTGACCAACGTCGCCCGCCACGCGCACGCCAAGCACGTCGAGGTGACGCTGCTGGTCACCGACGACGGCGTTGAGTTGCTCGTCCGTGATGACGGCCGCGGCCTGAACGGCCACACCGATGGCGCCGGCATCCGCGGGATGCGCGAGCGCGCGCTGCTGATCGGTGCGACCCTGGCGATCCACGCTCGGCCGGCCGGGGGCACGCAAGTCAGTCTGTCGGTGCCGACACGATCCGGAGGTGCACAGTCATGACCGGGCGACCGAAGCGGATACTGCTCGCCGACGACCACGCACTCGTTCGCCATGGGCTGCGACTGATCCTCGACAACGAACCGGACCTGACGGTCGTCGCCGAGGCCAGCGACGGGGCAGAAGCCGTCGAGATGGCCCGCGTCCTGGAACCGGACCTCGCGATCCTTGACATCTCGATGCCACGACTGACCGGGTTGCAGGCCGCACGGGAACTGTCCCGCCGGCAGCCCGGCATAAGCATCCTGATCCTCACCATGTACGACAACGAGCAGTACCTGTTCGAGGCGCTCCAGGCTGGTGCCGCCGGGTACATCCTGAAGTCCGTCGCCGACCGTGACCTCCTGGACGCGTGCCGCGCCGCGATGCGAGGCGAACCGTTCCTCTATCCGGCGGCCGTCACCACACTGATCCGGCACTACTTGGACCGGAGCACCGCAGAAGGTGATATGCCGGAGCGCCCGGTGACCGAGCGCGAAGAACAGATCCTCAAACTCGTCGCCGAAGGGCACACGTCCAAGCAGATAGCCGACATGCTCGTCATCAGCGTTAAGACGGTGGAACGGCATCGGGCCAACATTCTGCAGAAACTGGGCCTCCAGGACCGGCTCGAACTTACGCGCTACGCAATCCGTACCGGCCTCATCCAACCCTGACCGCAGACCGGCCGGGGATAACCGCGGTGCCGCAAGTCGGTCGCGTCAGTGCTTGCGTTTTAGGACGACCGCCACGGCGATGATGATGAAGACGAGAATGGCGATGTGCACGCCCGCATCGTAGGCCAGACTCGCATCCCATGGTGGCGGCGCGCACGCCGCAGTGAGTCTGTAAACACTTCGCGGACTACGTCGGGCGAAAACTACGATCGCGCCATGGCGCTTCGTGCAGAAGAGATTGGTACCGGTCCGGCCGTGCTGTTCATCCACGGCAGCCTCGGTGACGCACGCCTCTGGGCTCCGGTAGCCGGCATCGTCGCCGACCGCTTCCGGTGCATCAATTACGACCAGCGCTTCTTCGGCGGCTCCACCGGACCGGCGGAAGAGTGGTCCGCCGCCGACGACGCGATCGCGATCCTCGACCGGTTCGGTGTCGAACGCGCTGCGCTTATCGGCCTGTCCGGCGGTGGCGGCACTGCGATCGATGTCGCGCTTGCACATCCCGATCGCGTATGGGCGTTAGCGCACGTCGCCGGAGCAGTCGCCGGCGTCGGATTCGACCTGCCGGTCCCGGACGGCGTTGACGAGAACGATGCCATGGCGTTTGACTTCGCCGTGTGGGCTCCGCTCGGCGTCGATGACCTGATCCGCGATATGTGGCTGGCAACTCCGAAGGCACGCGGCCTACCGGACGGTGCGCGACCACGGAAGCGACCGAGCGCGGCAGAACGACTCGGCGAGATCTCGGTGCCGACGCTCGTCATCTCCGCCAAGCTTGACCCGCCGTCGTTCAGCCAGGTAGGCCGTACGGCGGCGAGCCGTATCCCCCGCGCACTGCTCGTGGAGATCGACTCGGATCACTACCTCACGGTCCGACGACCCGACGAAGTCGGCGAACTCCTCCTGGACTTCCTCACCGAAACAGCGCACGGCTAGCACGCGGCAACACCGTTCGGAGCTGGCGCCGTGGTGCGGCAGCCGATCCGCTACTCGCCAGTCTCCCCGTCGATCGCTTCCCGCATCAGGTCGGCGTGGCCGTTGTGGCGGGCGTACTCCTCGATCATGTGAACCAGAATCCAGCGCAGGCTCGGGGCGCGACCATCGGGCCAGGTGCGTTTGGCAAGTTGGTCAAGCCCTCCGGCGGTGAGTGCGTCCGCCGTGCGCGCCCGCGACCGGTCGAGCGCATCCTGCCAGAGCGTGAACAGCTGCTCGGGGGTGTCGTCGGCAGCAGTGCGCCACTCCCAATCCGGGTCGGCGTTCCAGTCGATGCCCTCCCACGGTGGCGGCCAGTCCTGGTCGTACAACCGCCGAGAGAACCACACGTCCTCGACGATCGCCATGTGCTTGAGGATCCCGCCGAGCGTCATCGACGAGGCGGCGACCGTGGTGGCCAACGCCGCACCGTCCAGCCCGCGGCATTTCCAGGCAAGCGTCGCGCGCTGGTAGTCAAGGAAGCCGAGCAAGGTGGCGACCTCGTTGCCGGCAATCGGCGGCTCGGAGCGGCCCTGTTCGTCCACATCGGTCATGACTGGCGACTCTACTGCGGCGGCCACGCGGCCCGCACCGCATTACTCCGGCAGCCGCTAGCGCAAGCGGAATCCACCCCTCCCGCCGGGAACGCAATAGGCTACGGCGATTACGGACGGATCACGGGGAGCCAGGTGGCGGAGCGGACGAAGTAGCCACGGCTGGTCAGGTATTCAACGATGACGGGTACGTGTGCGGCGCCGTACGCGACCGCAACCGTGATCCTCTCCTCCGACCGCTGCTCGTGCAGCTCGCCCAGTGCTTCGACGAGACGACGGTCGCGCTCGACGATCATCGCTTGGCCGAGGGGATGTTCGGCGAGTGCCTCGTCAAGGTCTGACGGCAGGTCATTGAGCTCCTGGTCGATGACCTGCCGCAGCAGCCGGCTGCGTGGCGTAACCATGCGGACTGCGGTGAAGCCCAACAACAGAGGCCATAGCGCCGCACGTATCCACAGGGACATGTTGCGCCACTCGCGTTTGAACTCCACCGCCGTGACGTCCGGTGCGACCAGTGGCTTGCCAAGCGCCCGATATGGCACATTGTCGGGCACCAGCTCGATACGGCGTAGCCGCAAAACCCGGTAGGTGGCGGTCAGTGCTGTACCGATCGCGCTGCGACCGCGCACGCCCTCGACGACTACGACGTCCGCGTCGCGCAGCAGTCGGGTGACCTCGCGGTAGAAGCCGGCGTTGGCCATATGCAGCATGGGGATGACCAGGAACTGCAGCGGTGTGTGGCGATGCCTCAACCGCAATGCCGCCGAGCGCAGCCCGAGCACGGACGCCTCAAGGATTTGCACACCTGCACGGTACGGCTATGCCAGCCACCACCGCGATCCCGTCAGTCCGCGGCGGTGTGACGGTGATCTGAGTCGCCGACAAGCGGCCACCGCGAGACTGCCGATCAAGCTGCGCGGTGGTGTTCGCATCCGACCTGACTGTTGCCGCAGGCGGGCGCCGCAGGGCGCGAACGCCCGCCTTCGATGCTTTAGTCGAGGCCATTGAAGATGATTCCGGCCTGGGCGGCGGTGGACACACCGACCAGCACACCGGTCACCGCGATGGTGAGGATTGCCATGATCCAAAGGCGTAGACGTCGGCGCATTGTGACCTCCTCGATCGAATGTCCCTGATGGACATGAGGCATTCGCAGCCCAGGGTTCATCGGATGGGTCGTCGACATCCGGCGACCGTCCTGAAGTCACATGACGCCGGGCGAATTGCGGACGAGGTCCTCCGTGGCCTCGTCCCACCGCCACCCGGGCACGTCGCCTGACAGATGGACGCCGCCGATCCACCGGTCGATGCCGATGAGGGTGAGTCGGTCCGCGTCACCGTCCAGCACGCGTCTGCCGTCGCGCGTCAGGCCCACCCGCCACGCGCTGGCTTTGGCCGAATCCGTACCACGATCCAGGGTGATCAGTGGATGGCGACCGGCGGCGAGTTCGGACAGCAGTCGGTAACAGGCGGTATCACCCAAGAAGGGCCGGATCTCACGTGCACTCGCCCGCAGAAACACGTCGCCGGCCGGGAGATCGGTGTCGATGACCGTGGCCAGCAGACGCCGTTCGGTCAGTGTCAGACCGTCGCGCGTAGACGGGAACTCGCGACCCAGTCGGTCGAACGCCTCGCCGAGGAAACGCAACTCTCCGGAGACCGTACGGGCGATATCTCGGTACAGCTCCGGGCTTGGCGCGCGCAACGCGGTCCAAGCTAGGCACGCGAGCTCGATTGCGGCTACCGACAACTGAACACTGGAGTCGCGCAGCCCGAAGAGCTGATCCGCAGTCAGCTCGCCGAGGCCGCCGAAGTGGCCGATGCCGGGATACTCGCCGATGCAGATCAGCATGATCCGTTCGGGGTCGACGTTGTTGTCGCGGAGCATGGCCAGAATCTGGATGACCTGAAGTTGGTCGTACAGGTCAGCTTCGAACCAAAGCTGGAATGCGCCGCGGTGTCGCCGCAGCGTGCGGTCGCGCTCGATCAGACCGGTCAGCACCTCTGCCTGTGGGGCGTCGCCGAGCTTGGCCAGCTGCCGTGCGCGGATGCGTCGAAGCTGTACGGCAGACACCGCCGGCACTGGTCCGACATGCAGCGCGTCGCGCCATGCGAGCACGACATCGCTGATCCCACTGGCCCGAAGGGTCTGCGCGGCACTTTCGCCGTTCGTCACGTGCAACACGTCCTTAGTCGTGCCGCGCAGCTGGTTCAGGGCGGTCGTGTACGACTCACCCGTCTTGGCCATCCGGGTGCGTACGACTCGTTTGAAGTCAGCGTCCTTGGTCATCTGTGATCCTCCGGCCGGCCGCGTGCCCCCCAGCGACTTTGCGCGACCCGGCGTGATCACACACCAACGACGGTTGGTCCGAGAGTTTGCCTCCCCTTGCCTCCGTCTGCGACCCGGCTGGGGCGGGTCGGTGGAGGTTAGGCGGGAACCGACGCCACCGTCATGGTAACCGGTGGATCGTGACTTTCAGCAGCGCGGCCGTGGAACACGCACGTGGACCGTCGCACCGTCCGGTGCAACGGTCCACGTGATCGACGTCGATGCCACGCTGGGACACCGACGACG
Source organism: Micromonosporaceae bacterium (assembly GCA_035713725.1). GTDB lineage: Bacteria > Actinomycetota > Actinomycetes > Mycobacteriales > Micromonosporaceae > DASQPR01. The sequence goes on along the minus strand of DASTMZ010000064.1, from coordinate 22,045 downwards.
AGAGCCGCACGACTACGTCGCCGGCCGATCCTGCGGTAACGCAAGAGTCGGATGACGCAGGATCTGGCTGGCCGGTTCGACGCGAGCTATCGCGTTACGGCAGGAAGTAGTTCGGGTTCGGCATCTTGAACGTACGATCGGCGAAGCCGCCCGTGAGATCGCTGAACTGGTCGCCGAAGTTGCCGACGATGTCGTACCCCAGCGACTCGATGTGCGCGCGGGTCGCCGACTTGTAATGGATCGTCGTGCAGGAGCCGTTCGGGTCGCCTGCGCACGCCGCCTTGAGGTAGTCCGGGTAGTTCGCGACGGCCGGCTTGGTAAACAGCCCGTCCTCACCGTCGTTCAACGTGGTGGGCTTCGGGTAGCCGGCGTCGACACCGATGCCATCGGCGGTCAGGTTGCCGATCGTTGCCGCCTCCTGAGCCTCTCCGCGACCGGTCAGGAAGAAGATCGCGTAGCCCTCGCGCTCGGCCGCGTTGACCATGTCGACCATTCCTGGCACAGCCGGGAAACTCTGGTCGGTGACGAACTGGGCATTTGTCGTCGGGTTGAACGCCCAGTTGCTGAAGATCTCGTAGTTGTAGGTCTCCAGGGTCGTGTCGTCGACGTCGAGCACGATCGCCTTCGTACCGTGCACCTTGTGGTGAGCCGACAGCCAGCGCTCGCCAGCCGCCGCGACCGAGCGTGCCTCCTTGGCGTAGTTGCTGTCGGCGGACGAAACGCCGGTGCCGAGGGGATCGCCGTAGTAGTTGCGGATCTGCTGGCGCAGCACGTCGAGATTCGTGATTTGGTCAGCCGACTTCGGAGTGATGGTCTTGATCGCGGGCTGGGCGGTGGCCGCGTACGCGATCCCACCACCGGCGAGGCCGACCACGGCGAGCACCGCCGCGGCGATAACTGTGAACCGGCGCGAGGGATGGCGCCAGGACTGTACGGACACGATGACCTTCCCATCGACGAGCGGACGAGTACCCAGGGAAGCTATCCGTCTCCTGTGCGCGACGCCACCCCAACAGCGTCGACCGACCGACCCGCGAATACCCCTAAAGTGGACGTCCGTTTCGAGTCACAGTTCGTCTCACCAGTGCAAACACGGAGTTACATGAGAATGAACGCGAGGTTTACATGTTGCTCGGTCCTGTCCCCATTTGGTGTCCGCCACGCAGGTCGACTTCCGGCACCCGCTGGGTCGATGGCTGATGAACTGGCCGCTGCCGCTAACCGTGCTATTAGCCATGACGCTTCGTTGGTTGCTCCCGGCCGACCAGCGAAGGCCAACGTGGGTACGCAGGGCTTCGCGCACGCGAGTCACGGTGTAGGCAGGATCCGTGTCTCGTTCATGGCATCCGGGCCTTCGGCGGTCGGCTATCGCGCTCGTGTGCCTCGCGGTCACGGCCGGCGTCATGGGATCGAGCACCACGAGTGCAAACTCGATAGCGACCACGCCCATACGGGTGCTGCAGATGAACCTCTGCGACAGCGGCATCGCCGGCTGCTACACCGGCCGATCGGTGGCCGAGGCAGCCAGCGTGATCCGCGCCGCTAAACCAGACGTTGTAACGCTCAACGAGGTTTGCCGCCCGGACGTGGCGACGCTCGACCAGACGTTGACCAGCGCGGTCGATGCCGACGGCGGAGGCGTTGTGGTATCGGCATTCCAGGCCGCTGGTGATCGGCAGACCGCGGACTCGTACCGATGCCGCAACGGTCAGCCGTATGGAATAGGTCTCGTCGTCCACATCCCGGCGCACCCCGGTTACACGGTCTCCGGCGGGCTCTATCCGACACAGGATCTAGACGATCCGGAGGAGCGCGCCTGGCTGTGCCTCTACGCAATTGGTGATTTCTACGCATGCACGACGCACCTGGCCGACACGAGTCGGTCGATCGCGCTCGCTCAGTGCGCCGACCTGCTGCGAACAATCATTCCCGCGGTACGCGAGCGGAACCGTGCAGCCGCCCCGGCCGTAATCGGTGGTGACTTCAACCTCGGAACGTCTGGGCAAGCGAACATCGCGGCATGCGTACCGGCTGGTTATGTCTGGCGACGCGACGGCGGCGTGCAGTACGTGCTAGCCACCGCCGATCTGGTTCCCGCGTCCGAACACGCGATCGCAATGCACGGCACGACCGATCATCCGGGTCTACTCGTGGTGTTCACGGCGTCGGCGGCGCCGGCAGTCGCGGCAGGTTCACACTGTCCAACCTTCTTGACACCGCCCAGTTCGCGATGTCCATGATTGATCCGCCGCCGCGTCGTGAACCTCGCACTGAGTGAACGTGTCAAACTGCCCGACCGCACCCGCATCGAGAGGACCACTGTGCCTTCGGTCGCTGATCAATCCGTACGTCGACCGCTGCGCTTTGGCGTAGTCAACGAGTCCGCACCAGACCCGTCGTCCTGGATGGACTTCGCGCGGCGTGTGGAAGACAACGGCGTGGACGTCCTTCTGATGCGCGACCACTTCATGACCGGACCATTCGGACCACAGCTCGCGCCGTTGAGCGCACTTGCCGCCGCGGCGGCATCGACCACCCGCCTGCATGTCGGGACGATGGTGCTCAGCAATGACTACCGGCATCCCGCGCTGGTCGCCCACGAGGCGGCCACCCTGCACGCGATTTCCGGCGGACGGTTCGAACTCGGCCTGGGCGCCGGTTGGTATCGGCCCGAGTACGAAGCCGCCGGTATCCCGTTCGAGCCAGCGGGACGCCGCATTGACCGACTCGAAGAGACCCTCGACATCCTCACCTGTCTCTTTCGCGGCGAAACCGTACGGCACAACGGAGTCACGTACGACCTCGACGGTCTCGACCTCAGTGTCGTCCCGAACCTGTCCGGCAAGCCTCCGATCGCAGTCGGTGCTGGCGGGCCACGGATGCTCCGCTTGGCCGCCCGCTACGCCGACATTGTCGGCTTGCTGCCGGCGCCGATCCGCGGGCCTGATGACGCGGACGACCCGGCGGACCGGCTACCCGCGGCGTTCGACGCCAAGCGCGACATCGTCAAGTTGGCGGCCGGGGAAAGGTTCTCACAACTCGAGCTGAGCGCCTTCGCGACGTTCGTTCTCACCGACACGCGCCGATCCAGTACCGAGGACTTGATCGCATCTCGTGGTTGGCACGGAGTCGAGCCCGAGACGGTCTGGCAAATGCCCACGGTGTTCATCGGCAGCGCCGACCAGATCCGGGCGGACCTGGCAGCCCGACGCGAACGCCACGGGCTCAGTTACGTCATCAGTTCCGACGAAGACCTGCCCATGCTGACCAAAATCATCGCAGCGCAATGACCCAGCCGCGGCGAGCACGTTCGCGCCGGTGTCGGCTTGCCGGCTGGCCCTAGGATCGCCGCCATGGGGATGCTGCGACGGCTGTTGCTCGGCGATGCCCACCTGCCGCCCGACCTGCGCGCGCAGCTGGAGGCCGAGGGCATCCTGCTGGTCGAAGAGGATCTGGGCGGATCGGTGACCTACCGCAACTATCGGGCGCCCGGGCGGCGCGCGACCCTCGAGAAGGTCGCCACCGGCGGATCGATCGCGATCACCCGGCAGCGCATCGTCATCTTCCTGTCCGGTGGCGAGCCGAGACTGCGCGGCAAGCACATGGACGTGCCGCGCGACGATCCCCGGTACCGGACCATCGAGGTCACTCTCGACGGCCCGGAGAAGATCTGCATCGCGTACGACCCCCACCAGTTCCGGCCGGAGACATCCGGGCGGGTCGAGGTACGCCTCAAGACACCCCGGGCTAACGAGATCCGCGCGCTGATGGGCTGACGCCGCCGACCGGCTCTGTTGGTGCGCACCGATCGGTTGATCGCAGTTCACCGCTGCGGTGCCGAGTTTGCGCAACTGAACTATGTGTCCAGAAGGCTCGTTTACGATCGTGTGGCGTCCGTACGCTTCGTTGCAGTCAAGTTCGGCCGAACCGCGCGCCGGTTCGGCCCCTTGTTGTTGCGTCTGGCCGGCGGCGTCACCATGCTGGTCTTTGTCGTGCGCCTGGTCGGCGCGACGCCGTTCGAGGCCGGCCTGCGAGCCGTCACCTGGCCGGCGATACTGGCCACGGTCGCGCTCACCGCACTGACCACCGTGTGTTCTGCCTGGCGTTGGCGGGTCGCCGCCCGGGCGCTTGGCATCGGCATCGGCATGCCGCGCGCGATCGGCGCTTACTACCGTTCCCTGTTCCTCAACTCCGTGCTCATCGGCGGGGTCATCGGTGACGTACACCGGGCGGTCATTCATGGCCGGCGCGCCGGCGACGTTTCTCGGGGGGTGCGCGCGGTTGCGTGGGAACGGTTGTGGGGCCAGGTAATCCAGGCCGCAGTGACCGCCATCGTATTGCTGACGCTGCCCTCGCCGGTCCGGCCGGCCCTGCCGTACGTTCTCGCGGGGGTCGCGTGTGTCGCGGGCGGTGCTGCACTGCTCATGCGTGGCGCAACTCGCGGCGGCCGGTCGCGGCTCGCGCACACGGCAACGGCCCTGTCCGACGACTTGCGTCGCGGGCTGTTCGCCCGACGCGTGTGGCCGCAGCTCACACTCTCGTCGTTGCTGGTCGTGGCCGGGCACACGGCAACGTTCGTGGTCGCCGCCCGAGTCGCCGGCTGCGCCGCGCCGTTGGGCGAACTGATCGCGCTGTTGATGGTGGTCCAGGTTGCCGTCGTGATCCCGTTGAGCGTCGGCGGGTGGGGCCCGCGGGAGGGTACCGCCGCGTGGGCCTTCGCGGCAGCCGGGCTCGGCGCGGCCACCGGGGTCATCGTCGCCACGCTGTATGCGGTGCTGATGCTGGTCGCGGTTTCGCCGGGCATCATCCTGTTGCTGGGCGACCTCGTTCGCCGCGGCCAACGTCGACGGGACGCGTCGGAACGATCCGATCTGGCCCAGCAGACCTTGGAGGACGTTCGTAGCTGATCCCCGGCCACTATTGCAGCTACGTGAGGAGAAGGAGATGCGCCGATGACATTCCGAACCGAGAGCCGCCTTACCATCGCTGGAAGCATCGATGACGTGTGGGCGTATCTCTGTGACGTCGGACGCTGGCCAGAGTGGGCGCCAACGGTTCTCGAGTGCCGGGTTCGCGGCGGCGGCCCGCTTCAGCCCGGCTCACGCGTGGAGCAGCGCGCCAAGGATCTGTGGTGGACTCACCACCGGAGCCAAGAAGTGACCTCCGTCGAGCCACCCCGCCGCGTGGCGTTCGCCGGCCCAATGGGTAGTTCTGCGGCGCGTTGGGGAATGGAACTCGAGCCAGTAGACGATAGATTGACCGACACCGAGATGTGGATCGAGGTCGATCTTGCGGGCATCATGCGCGCGCTTCCCAGTCGCGCTCTCCAACGCCGAATCCAGCGGGTAAGCGATCTGGAGATGGCGGCGATCAAGACCGCGGTCGAGTCCGGTACGCGTCGAGGCGCCGAGTCCTAATTGTGGCGGCGCGCCGTTCGGCCGCGACAGTACCGAGATCGAGGAGCACACCTTGAGCGAGGTTGACGCTACGCGGGAGCGTCTGATCAAGACGTACCGTCGGAACGCCAAGCACTACGACATCACCTCCCGGCTCTTCCCCGTGCCCGGATACCCCCAGCGGGGACAACGACTCCGGGCCGTACAAGCGCTTGGACTGCGCGCCGGTGACAGCGTGATCGACATGGCATGCGGCACAGGTCTGAACTTCTCGCTGATTGAGGACGTGGTCGGTCCCGACGGCCGGATCGTCGGCGTCGATCTGACCGACGCGATGCTCGCCCAAGCGCAGGATCGCATCGCGATAAACGGTTGGCGCAATATCAGCCTGGTACAAGCCGACGCGGTCGACTACGACTTCCCAACCAACGTCGACGGGATCCTGTCCACGTACGCCCTGACGCAGGTACCAGAGTCCCCAGCAGTTATCGCCCACGGCACCGCGGCGCTGGCCGGCGGGGGGCGGTGGGCCGTGCTGGATCTCAAGGTTCCGGACCGCACGCCTCGTTGGGTAACACAGCTCGGAACCACGGTCGTACGACGATTCGCCTCCATAGATGAGTGGACCATGCGCCGTCCGTGGGAGACGATTCGCGCCGCCATGCAGGACGAGCTGACCGATGTCTCATGGACCGAGCTGTTTTTCGGAACCGCCTTCCTCGCGGCCGGGTCCGGCGGTCACCCACGAGCGTGACCGGACGGGGAGGGGACGTCACCTCGATGGCCCGCTCGCGACCGCCGTGGTCGACGTCGTGCCGTACGCGTCGAGGAACCGGTTGCGGAACGCGTCCATCGGCCATAGTGGCGCGTCGGAGCTCGGTTGTAGCCCGTCCTGCCAGTGCCACGACGAGATGTCCGATAGTACGGACGGGTCGTGCGCGATGATCGAGATCGGCACTTGGTGGTTCGCGCCCGGGCCGCTGACCGTCGTGGCGGGCTGGTGGTCGCCGAGCACGACAAGCACAAGGTTGTTGTCGTGCAGCTGCGTGACCCACGAGATCAGGGCAGTCATCGAATACTGGACGGACTGGCCGTACAGCTGCCGAACGGTGTCGGCGTTCTGCCAAGCGACCGACGGTGTAAGGCCCTGGGCCGGCATCGGATCGAAGATCGAGCCGTCGCCGACCTGGTTCCACGGCACCATGTGAGGCAGCGGCGTCCACGGTGTATGCGACGAGACGAGATCGATCTCGGCCATCACGGGCGCGTGCCCGGGCATCAGCTCGAGCCGTTGGAATGCCGCGAGCGAGAACTGGTCAGGCATCGACGCGTAGCTGAACGTCGGACCGAAATACCCAACGTTGCGCCGGTCGTACAGCTTGTCGTAGTGGTAGAACGACGTGCCCGGCGGCCACGCCGTGTCATCCGAAGGGATGTCGCTCACGGTCCGCCAGCCCGCGTCCTTGAACGCGTCGCTGAGCGTGAAGCGGTCGCTCGCCACGAGTTGGTTGTAGCGCTGCTGATTGTTGACCCAGAGCCCGGACTGCAGGGTGGAGTGGGCGAGCCAGCTGATGCCGCCGAACGTCGGTGAGGTAAGCCAGGCGCTACGCGCCGAGTAGCCGGCCGCGGCGAGTTGCGCGTTGCTGCTCTGCAGCACGGCGTCGACGCCTGGCGAGAACGTCGTGCCCTGGACGGCCACCTGGCCGTAGCTTTCGACGAAGACGACCAGGACGTCCTTGCCGCGCAGGTCGGTGAGCAGGTTCGAAGCAGGGATGCGCGCATACGGATCTGCGGCGTGAATGTCCTGCTCGAAGCGCTGCTGGTCACGCACCGAGGCGTTGCCGTCGCGGACCTGCGAAACCGCCAGGTCGAAGGTGGCCGCCGAGGCGATCGTTGCGCCCTGTCCGACCTGCAGCGAGAGGGCCGCAGTGAGTCCCCATACCACGCCCAGCACGGCGACGCCGCTGGCGGAGCCGCGGCGATGGCGCGCGGCAACGTTGCAGACGCGAATCGCCGCCGCCGTGATGAGGGCGACGATCAGCGCAAGTCCTACCACCGTGACGACGAGCAGGGCCGAGGTGGCCGCGGTGCCGATGGAGTCGCGCACCACGCCGATGCCCGGTCCGAGGTTGCCCCAATCGAGCACCGGGTTGAACGGTCGGCCGAGTTCCTGGAAGAACACCACGTCGAGCAGCTTCACGATGGTGAGGACGCCGAACGCGACGCCCGCGATGGTCGCCACCACCCGTCGCGGCCGGCGAGGTAGTACGAGCGCGAGCGCCACAAGCACCAGCGCTTCGATGGGTACGCGGATGAACTGGACGGGAGTGAGCCGCTCGAGACGATCCGGCGCGACGACCACCATCCAGACAATCGCAACCGCGATGACCGCGGTGCTACGCCGGACCACCTTGCGGCTGGTCGGCCCGGCTCCGGTGCGATACAGCCAGACGACGTTGTGACCAAAGGACTCGACCAGTAGCACAAGCGCCAGACCGACCGCGACGATGCTGACGAGTCGCGGGAGTGCCCCGGAGGCCACCACTGTGAGCACTATCGCCTGTACGGCCGCGACGACCTTGCCCCAGTAGCGCGGCGGCAGTGGGGCGGCCATCCACGGCACGACCCAACCGGCGACCAGGAACGCGTACCGCATGGCGCCGATCACGATCACCCAGCCGCCGAGGTCGCGGGACACCGCGACGCTCAACACCAGGATGAGGAACGCGTCGACCTCGCCGTCGAAGCGCGCGCCGAGCGCGGACGCAGTCTCGGTGCGTCGCGCGACCTGACCGTCCACGGCGTCCAGAGCGATCGCGACCCCGGCGATCACAATCAGGGACGTCAGGTGTGCCGGCCGCACGAACGAGTCGGCGACGAGCGCGGCGACGCCGGCGGTCAGCAATGCCCGGACCAGTGTGATCCAGTCCGCCGGTTGGATGGCTGGCTCGTCGCTGCGGACGCGGCCCATGGTTAGCAGAGCGGTCGCCGTCCAACCGACGACGAGTCCGAAGACCCAGCCGGCGACGCTCAGGCCGGTGCTGAGAGAGATGGTCGTGAGAAGCATAGGCGTCGCGAGTCCGCCAATGATGACCTCGAGCCGAACCGTACGCACTGCACCTCCGCGACAAATCGTCCGCCCTGGTCCAGTGTCGACTACGGATCGTTGCGCGGCGCGGTTCAGCCGTAAATCACCAGGTAGGGTTCGGCCGCGTTGACGGTCGGTCGCGGCCGGTCTTGAACCGTGGCGGGCGTTCGGCGCGTAGGACCAAGTGTGGCGCCCCGGTGTGCCGTGAAAGTCGGGAGTGGCCCGGCCCAGCGCCGCGCCATACCAGTGTCCGCGTGCCTGAACGGACTTGGCGCAAACGCTCGCGCGCCCCTAACAACCGCGTACGCTGTATTTTCGCTGGTGTCTGTTGCCCGCGGGGATGGCGTGCTAAGTGCCGACGCCGCCCGCCGGGACCCCACGACAAGGGCCTGCGGGTCGAGGCACCCGGGTCCGGAGACGCGGTCCGATGCGGTCGCGCGACAGTGGGAGGCGATCCGTGGCTGACCGGCCGTATACCCTGCTCAGCTGCGGTATCTCGTTGGACGGATACCTCGACAGTCCGGCCACGATCCGGCTGCGCCTGTCGAACGAGGCGGACCTCGACCGGGTGGATGCGGTGCGTGCCAGCAGCGACGCCATCCTCGTCGGCGCCGCCACCATCCGCAACGACAACCCACGCCTACTCGTACGGTCGCCGGAGCGCCGTCAGGATCGGGTCGCTCGCGGCCTGCCACCGTCGCCCGTGAAGGTGACCGTGACCGCATCCGGTCGCCTCGACGTGGGCGGCGACTTCTTCACCGCCGGCGACGCAGACAAGATCGTGTACTGCCCACGCGGAGTAGCGGACACGGTTCGCGCCAGCTTGGACAGTCACGCGATGGTGATCGATCTAGCCACGCCGCTGTCGATGCGCGAGCTGAGCGAGGATCTCTGCGCCCGTGGCGTGAACCGGCTCATGGTCGAAGGCGGCGGGACGCTGCACACCCAATTCCTCACCGACGATCTCGCGGACGAGCTTCAACTCGTCATCGCGCCGTTGTTCGTGGGCGACTCGCGCGCGCGCCGCTTCGCGCTGGACGGGTGCTATCCGTGGAACTCCGAGCGGCGCGCCGAGTTGGCCGAGGTCCAACGCATTGGCGATGTGGTGCTGCTGCGCTACGCGCTCTCGTCCCGGTACGGGACCGAACGGCAGGACCCGTGACCGCGCCGAACGCCGCAACGATCCGCCGCTGCATTCCGCTCCCGCTCCGCTTCGCGGACGGCTACACGACCACGGCCAAGGTGTATAGCTTCACGGGACTTGCGGATGGCGAACAGCACCTCGCGATCGGGCTCGGCCGCCTGGACGCGACGACCACCCCGCTGGTGCGGCCGCATAGCGAGTGCCTCACCGGTGACGTCTTCGGCAGCCAGCGCTGTGACTGCGGTCGCCAGCTACGTGAGGCGGTCGAGCAGATCGCCCTGCACGGCGGGTACCTGCTCTACCTCCGTCAAGAGGGGCGCGGCATCGGACTGTACGAGAAGCTCGACGCGTACGCGTTGCAGGACGCCGGCATGGACACGTACGACGCGAACGTCGCGCTCGGACACCGGGCCGACGAGCGCGACTACACCCCTGCGGCGCAGATGCTTCACGCGCTTGGCGCGCCACGCATCCGGCTCCTCAGCAACAACCCGGACAAGTTCAGTCAGCTCGCGAAGCTGGACGTCGTGATCGAGGAGCAGGTCGCGACCGGCGTCCACATCACCGACGCCAACGCCGCGTATCTGGCCACCAAGGCGCAGCGCGGCGGACACGGTTCGCTGTCGCGTGCCCTCGACCTCGTCGCGTCGCCGCATTACGTGGCGCCGGGCCACATCGGATCCGAGCGTCCGCTCGGGAGTCCGGGTACATGACAACGGCGGACACCCCAACCACGACGGCCGACGCGGACGGCACGGTCGCGGTGGGTGTCGCCGGTTCACCGGATCGGACCGACGGCACGGCTCGCAACGCTGTCGTGTCGACGGCTGCCTCGAGCCTGGCTCCGGAGCGCGCCGACCCCGATGCGTCGGCTCCGGCCCGCACCACGGCCGACAATCCGGCGCGGGTCATCGGGCTGGACGGCGTCCGCGGCCTCGCCGCGCTGTTCGTCGTGATGAACCACATCTTCCTGCGGGCGTGGCCGGGTTTCCCGGCCAACCATGCGCCGTTCTGGGCGGCCGACTTCATCTATGGGCGCCTCGCGGTGGTCGTCTTCATCGCGCTGTCCGGCTTCTCACTTAGCCTGGCGCCAGCGAGGAAGGGCTGGCGGTTCGATTCGGTGGCGAGGTTCGCGCACCGGCGGGCGTGGCGGATCCTGCCACCGTATTGGGCCGCGCTCGGGTTCAGCTTGCTGATGACGTGGTACGTGCTGGCCCAGCCCGGCTGGCCGGTGCCGAACGGGAAGTCCGTTGTCGTCAACGGCCTGCTGATCCAGGACGCCGTGCCGGCCGCCAGCCCGAACCGCGCGTTCTGGTCGCTGGCCATCGAGGCTCAGCTATACATCCTGCTGCCCTTGTTGTTGCTGATCGTGCGGCGCGTAAGCGCGTTCGCCATGGCCGGCGTGGTCGCGGCGATCGTGCTCACCGTCGGAGTGCTCGGACCGCACGTCGCGCTGATGAACGACGCGGTGGTGAAGTTCACCCCGGACCTCGCGGTGTTGTTCGCCATCGGCGTGTTCGCGGCCGGCATCGTCACGGCAAGCGAACGCACTCGATCCCGGCCGTGGGCCTGGTACGCGGCCCTCGCGGCAGTGCCGGCCATCGTGCTGATCGCGCTGCAGGGCTGGACATGGTCGAACAACAACCTGTTCTGGACCGATCTCGCGTGGGCGCCGGCCATCGGGTGCTTCCTGGCCGCCGTCGCTACGCGCCGGCCGCGGCCGGTGGTGCGGGTTCTTTCCACGGGACCGCTCCGCACCCTCGGCTCGGTGTCGTACAGCCTGTACCTCACGCACGCCCCGATCGTGATCGCGGTGTCGTACGGCCTGGTACTCGGTCGCGTCGCGCCCGGTACGCCGACCTTCCTCGTACTGACCGCCGTGGTCGTACCCATGACGGTGTGCTTCGCCCGGCTGTTCGGCGCGGTGTTCGAGCTGCCGTTCCAACGGCACCGGGGCTGGCAGCCGCTACGGCGCGCGATGAGTGAGCGCGTGCACCGGCTGATCCGGCCCGACTCAGCCGCGGTCTAACTCAACCGCGGTCTAACTTGGCCGCGGTCTAACTCGGCGGTTGCATGATCCGGCCGGCGACGTCGAGCTGGTGTGCGATGTAGACGAGTTCACCCGTCGCGAGTTGGCTCCGCCGGGCACCCGCCCACTCGGCGAGGTCGGTGGCGTCCACGCGATCCTTCAAAGCGTGCTGGATCGTCGTCAGGACCTGGTCCACGACGTACGCCTCGTCGTCCGGGTACGTCCCGTCCGGGCCGGCGTGCACGACCCAGTCCGATGGGCCGGACGCCAGCGGCGGGGCGCCGACCGTCCGGAGGTGCCCGAACAGATGGCGGCCCGTTCGACTCTCGCCCGCCGGCCGGCCGTAGCGGACGCGCTCGTCCATGTCGCGGTGGTACGCGCGCATGATCTCGTCGTCGAGCGGGTGATCGGGCTGGAAGATGGTCTCGCCGTCATAGTTGATGGTGAACCAATACAGGCCAGCCGGCGCCAGCAACCGAAGCAGTCCCGGTAGCGCGGTCGGCACGTCCACGAGGTCGAGCACGGCGTTAGCGATCAACACGTCGGCCAGCGCGCCGTCACTGCCGGCGCCGTGATTGCCGCCGGCGACGTGACTGCCGCCGACGCCATGCTGGCCGCCGCCGACGTAGTCACCGATCTCGGCCTCGACGAGGCGCACCCGTACGTCACCGAGACGTACTCCGTCGCCCAACTGCTCGACACTGAGTCCGCGCTCCGATGCCCAGCCGGACAGCCAACCGCGGCAGTCGTCGAGCAGCTGACGGTCGACGTCGAGCACCGTGTATTCGCCGGCGCTGATGACCCGCCACTCCAGCAGCCGGGCGACCATCGTGCCGAGGCCGGCACCCACCTCGAGAATCCGTGGCTCGGCGGCCGGCATGAGGCGGCGCAACTCGCCCAACACGTGGCGGTTGATGGCCCGGTCGTCGACGGTTTTCTTAGCCGCGAGGTAGCGCGCGTACGAGCCGGTCGTCATCGCTTCTCGGCCACCATCGCGAACTTGCGTACCCGTCCGGTGCCGAGCCAATCGGCCCACAGCCGGTGGGCGGCGATCAGCTCGGCTAGCGGCCGGTCGCCGACTGTCCGGGCGATCTCTTCTCCCTCGGTGTCGAACGATTGCAGCAGCGCCGCAGCGATCGCACGATGCGACGCCGTGTGGTCCTCCTGCCATGTCACGGTCAACCCGACGTCGCGCAGCAACGCTTTCAACTCGCCGAGTTCGACGAGCCAGACCGTGTCGGCGTCGGGCATCAACTCCCGCTCTACCGTCGTCAGCGGCCGGCCTTCCTCGACGGTGAAGGCGAATCGTCCGCCCGGCTCGAGCACCCTGACTACGTCGGCCAGTAGCGATCGCTTGTCGGGAAAGGCGAGCATCGTTTCGAGCAGCAAGACAACGTCGAAACATCCGTCCGGGAGCGGCGGCACCTTGGCATGGACGAATCGGCACGGCAAGTCTCCGGCCAGTTGGCGGGCGATCTCCACAGTGCTCGCCGAGTAGTCAACGCCGAGGTAGCGGCAGCCGAACTCGGCGGTGATCAACCGCCCAGGTCCGGCGACCCCGCAGCACACATCGAGCACGGAGCCTTCCGGCCCGACCCGTGCATGCCTGGCAAGACAACGGATTTCGCTCCCGCGCATGAAGCTCTCCTGTCCCACGAACTCGCCGGTGGGATAGGCGGCTACCCGCGCTCGGTGCAGCGCTGTGTGGAACGGCGCGCGTGCGTCCTGTCTCATGCGTCGGCTCCCACGATGTCAGTGTGCGGCACCGAAGACCGACTCCGTACCATCCTGTCGCAAGGACCACGGACAAGCGGCGCCGGCGGTTCGACGGAACGGAAGGCGGAGTGTGGACGAGGCGGCGGCGTTCTGGGTCACCGCGCCCGGCCAGGGCGAGATCCGTCCGGTGGCGGTGAACCCCCCCGCCGCGGACGAGGTATTGGTGCGCACGCGTTACACGGCGGTGAGCCGCGGCACGGAGTTGCTCGTGTGGGGCGGCCGCGTCCCGCCCGACCAGGCGCAGGCGATGCGCGCGCCGTTCCAGGATGGCGACTTCCCGGCACCCGTGAAATACGGCTACCTGAACGTCGGTGTCGTCGAGGTCGGCCCACCGGAATTGGCCGGCCGTACCGTCTTCTGCCTGTACCCACACCAGACCGCGTACGTGGTGCCCGCGACCGCCGTCCTGCCGGTCCCGGACGGCGTACCCGCAAAACGCGCGGTCCTTGCCGGCACCGTGGAGACGGCGATCAACGCGCTGTGGGACGCGGCGCCCCGGATCGGTGATCGCGCGTGCGTGGTCGGTGCCGGCATGGTCGGCTGCTGCGTTGCCCACTTGCTCGGCCAGATCCCCGGCGCGCGGGTAACGCTGGTCGACGTCGACCCGGGACGGGCACCGATCGCCGCCGCGCTGGGCGTCGACTTCGCGCTCCCGGACCAGATCACTGGTGAGCACGAGGTGGTCGTGCACGCCAGCGCGACCGCCGATGGACTGCGACACTGTCTCGAGCTTCTCGCGCCGGGTGGCGAGGTGCTGGAGCTCAGCTGGTACGGCGCCGGCGAGGTCAGCGTGCCGCTCGGCGGCGGCTTCCACTCTCGACGGCTCGGCATCCGGGCCAGCCAGGTCGGCGCGGTAGCCGCCGCACGCCGCGGCACCCGGTCGTACCGGGACCGCCTCGCGCTGGCCTTGGAGCTGTTGCGCGACCCGGCGTACGACTGCCTGCTGGACGGCCCGTTCCGCTTCGCCGACCTCCCCGATCTGATGTCGACGCTGGCCCGGCGGCAGGGTCTCTGCCACACGATCCGCTACGACGAAGGGTGAGTGGGATGTTCAGCGTGACGGTGCGCGACCACATGATGGTCGCGCACAGCCTGCAGGGTGAGGCATTCGGTCCGGCCCAGCGACTCCACGGCGCGACGTATGTCGTCGATGCGACGTTTCGCCGCGAGGACGTGGACGACGATGGGATCGTGGTGGATATCGAACGCGCCACCGCCGCGCTGCGCGCCATCCTCGGCGAGCTGACGTTGCGGAATCTCGACGACGAGCCGGCACTGAAGGAGATGAACACGACGACGGAGAATCTGGCCCGCCTCGTCGCCGACCGCCTCGTCGCCCGCGTCGCGGCCGGCGACCTCGGCGCGGCGGCGACCGGCTTGGCCGGTGTGGCGGTGACCCTGCACGAGTCGCACGTGGCCTGGGCCACGTACGAACGAGCCGTCTGAACGGCTGGTACGCCTAACGTGCGCGTTCATGTGATCGCACCGGACGGGTTCGACGATCCGGACCGTCCCAGCGGCGGCAACATCTACGACCGGCGCATCTGCGCGGGGTTGGCCGCGTCCGGATGGGACGTGCGTGTCGCTACCGTTGCCGGGTCGTGGCCGTCGTGCCACCGCGACGCCCGCGCCGACCTGGCCCGAATCATCGCGCGTACGCCGGACGGGGAGACCGTGCTCATCGACGGCCTGATCGCCTCGGCCGCGGCCGAGCAGTTGCTGCCGCACGCGCAACGGCTGCGACTGATCGTGTTGCTGCACATGCCGCTCGCGACCGCCATCGATCTCCATCACGGCGCGGCGACGCGCCAGTCCGAGCGAGCAGTGCTCGGCGCGGTCGCCGGCGTGGTGGTCACCAGCGACTGGACCAGACGGCAGGTAATCGCCCGTTTCCCAATCCCACCGGACCGCGTCCATGTCGCCCGCCCAGGCGTCGACCGCGCCGATGAGCCGCTCGCAGGCTCCGACGGTGTCGGTGACCGACTGTTGTGCGTCGGAGCCGTCGCACCGCACAAGGGCCAGGATCTGTTGATCGAAGCGCTCGGGCGTCTGTCCGAAGTGGACTGGCGGTGCACGATCGTCGGTCCGCTCGATCGCGATCCGAGGTTCGTCGAGCGGCTGCGCGACCGCATCGTCCGACTCGGCATCGGCAACCGTGTGCAATTGGCCGGCATGCTGGTCGGCAGGACGCTGGATCGCGCGTACGCCAACGCTGACCTGCTCGTCGTACCGTCCCGGTCGGAGACGTACGGCATGGTCGTCACCGAGGCGCTTGCCCACGGGATCCCGGTTATCGGCGCCGCGGTCGGCGGGTTGCCGGAGGCGCTCGGTCGCACCGCCGACGGAGTGTGCCCCGGCCGGCTTGTGACGCCGGACGACCCAATCGCGCTTGGCGCGGCTCTCGCCGAGTGGCTGCGCGACGCGCCGCATCGGCGGCTGCTTCGGGGCGCCGTGCTGCGACGCCGGTCCACGCTTGCCGGCTGGGACCAGACGGTGCGAGATGTGGAGATCGCGTTGGCCAGCGTCGAAGCGACGGCCCAGGCAACGATCCCCTAGCGCCGCGGCTCCCGCGGCTCCCCCAGCGCCGCCACTCCCCACGCCCGCGGCTCCCCCAGCGTCGCCGCTCCCCAAGCGCCGCCGCTCCCCAAGCGTCCCGGCTCCCCTAGCGTTCATGGCAACGTGAGTCGGGGAACTGCTCGAATGAAGTGGAGGACCGACTTGTCGGTGCGTTCCGTGGCGCCGTTTGCGCGGTTCGACGACATGGTCGTTGGTGCGACGACCACGTTTGCATCGCCCTGCCGTGAGCTCGTCGCAGTGACGCCGAGCGAGGTAATGCCATTGCTGGCCGAAGTTCAAGCGGCCACCGAGGGCGGCGCCTGGGCGTACGGCTACCTTGCTTACGAGGCCGCCGCCGGCATTGACGAGTCGCTCGCCGTGGTCGCACCGACCGGCGATGGACCAACGATGCCGTTGGCCTGGTTCGGTATCACGACACAACGACCAGCTGTGACACGACCAGCGGCTCTCGGCCCGAAGACGGGCTACCACGCCGGTCCATGGATACTCGCGTGGTCCAAGGAGGTGCACCGGCGCGCTGTCGCACGCGTCAAGACGGCAATCGCGGACGGCGACACGTATCAGTGCAACCTCACCACGAGGATCCGGGCGCCATTTGCCGGCGATACCGGGCACTTCTATCTCGATCTGCTGCGGGCTCAACGGTGCCGCTGCGGTGCGTACCTCGACTTGCCGTACGCCACGATCGCTAGCGCGAGCCCGGAGCTGTTCTTTCGCTGGACCACCAACACGATCCTGACCCGGCCGATGAAGGGCACCGCGAGACGCGGACCGACACCTAGCGAAGACCGTCAACGACTGGCCGATCTGCTCGGCAGCGAAAAGGAACGCGCTGAGAACATCATGATTGTCGACCTGCTCCGCAACGACCTTGGAAAGATCGCGGAAGTCGGCAGCGTGACAGTGCCCGCATTGCTGCGACCCGAAGGCTACGAAACTGTGTGGCAACTGACCTCGGATGTGACCGCCAAGCCACGCGCCGAGACCGGGATCGCCGACATCATCCATGCGTTGTTTCCCAGCGGTTCGGTGACCGGCGCACCAAAACCCGCGACAATGAAACTCATCTGTGAGTTGGAGGCCGTCCCGCGGGGCGTCTACTGCGGCGCGATCGGGTTCGTCGCGCCGGCCGGCAGCCCGCTGCGCGCACAGTTCAGCGTCGCGATCCGCACCGCTGTGATCGACCGCGAACGCGGACAGGCTGAATACGGTGCGGGGTCGGGCATTACCTGGGACAGCGACGCCGACGCGGAGTATGCCGAGATCGAGGCCAAGACCACAATCCTGCACCGACCAACCGTGGTACGACGAACTGATGTGCCTCGTTGAACGCCACCGCCAAATCTCTAGACTCGGCGTGTGTGAGGGTTGACCTATGTGGCCAGATGGCGGTCACCGGGCCGGCTGGCACCGTGGCCGGCCTGGCACTCGGCGGACGCCGGTTGCGGGTGGCCATCGCCGCGCTAGCACTCGCCGAGGCGCCCGTTACCGCGCAGCGGCTAGCCGGACTCATCTGGCCGATACCGCCGCCGACGTGGTCGGCTGCGTTACGCGGCATCGTGCACGAACTCCGTACGGTCGGGACAACGGTGGGTATTCCGGCGCTCGTCGTGACCGTACCGGCCGGGTACGCGCTAGCCGACGACATCGCCGTCGACGTACGGGTGGCCCGGGCGCGACTCCGTGAGGCCGACGAACTGCTGTCTACTGGCCGGCATCAAGCCGCGCTGGCCGCCGCGCAACCGGTCGCCACGATGTCCGGCGACGCGCTGCTTCCTGATGAGGACGGCGATTGGCTTGCTCCGCACCGGCACGCCGTCGACGAACTGCGGCGACACGCGCTGGAGGTGGTCGTGGACGCCGCGGGTGGGCTGGGCGACCATCGGGCGGCCACCGACGCGGCGCGCACCGCGGTCGTCGTCGCGCCGCTCGACGAACGGGCGCACCGCACCCTCATCCGGGCCTTGGACCGGGCCGGCGACCGAGCGGGCGTGGTCGCCGCGTTCGAACGGTGCCGAGCAGTACTCGCTGACGAACTCGGCGTGGACCCGAGCCGGGAAACCGTCGACGCCTACATCGCGGCGCTGGACGACCTTCCGACCGGCCCGGCGATACTGCCACGGCCGACCACCGCATTCCTCGGTCGGGATGACGAGGTCGCCGCCGTTGTTTCCGACCTGCAGCGGCCCGGCCTGGTGGTGGTCACCGGCCGCGGCGGCGTAGGCAAGTCGCGATTGGCCATCGAGGCAACGCGCGCGAGTGTCGTCGGCGATCGGTTGTGGGTGCCGCTCGGGGCGGCCGCCGACGACGAGGTGGTGGCGTCCGCCGTGGCGGTGGCGACCGGTGCCTCGCCCGGCGTGAACGATCCGGTCAGCGCGTTCACCACCCACCTCGCATCGCTGGGCCGCGCGCTGCTCGTCCTGGACGGTTGCGAAGCGGTCGTCGACGGGGTCAGTGCGCTCGTGACGGCGGTCGTGTCGGCATGCCCCGCGGCGACGGTTCTCGCCACCAGTCGGGTGCCGCTCGCCGTGCCGGGCGCAATCGTGCACGAGATCCGCCCGTTGTCTACCGGCGAGATCTCGGCGCGCTTGCTACGGGCGCGCGTCACCGAGCGAGGTGGCGAGATGCCGAACGACCCGGGCGCTGAGCCGCTGATCGCGGCCCTGTGCCGCCTCTGCGCAGGAGTCCCGCTGGCCGTCGAGCTGGTCGCGGCACAGCTCGCCGAAGTGTCGTTGGACGACCTCGTCGCCGACCTCTCCGTTGGTGACCTCGACGGACTGCGCCGCGTGCTGGCGCGCAGCCACGAACTCCTTGACTCACAGGAAGCCGCGGTGTTCCGGCGGCTCGCGGTGCTCGACGGTCCGGCACCGTTGCGGCTCGTGCGCGATGTCGTCGGCGACGACGGCGTACCGCCGGGCCGGGTGGCCCGAATCCTGCACGAGTTAGCCGCGCAGAGCATGGTCACGGTCGACCGGACCGCTGTGCGGTGGCTGTACCAGCAGGATGACGACCTCCGGCGGTACGCCGCCGCCAGGCTCGCGGACAGCGGCGAGGTCGTGGCGACGTACGAGCGACTAGGCACTGCTTTGCGCACCCTGCTGCCTGCCGATGCTCGCGCGCATCCGGCGCCGTACCGGGAGGATGTCACCGCCGTCCTGCCCTCGGTGCGAGCGTTCCTGGCCGCGGCCCACGACGGGCGAGCCGACCGCGAAGCAGGACTAGAACTGGCGTTCCGGCTGCACCGCTTTTGGGCCGCCACCGACGTGTCCGAGGGCCGGTTCTGGTTGGCCCGTCTGATCGACACCGATCGGCCGTCGCGGTGGATTGGGTACGCCCAATTTGCGCTCGGCTATCTCAGCTACTGGGCGGGAGACGCCGGATCTGCCACGCGATACCTCGAGGACAGCGTTGTCGAATTGCGCAACACCGACCAGGCATATACCGCTGGCGCGTTGGTCTATCTGGGCGGACTCGCGGACGACCGCAACGACGGTGCGGGCGCACTGCGCCACCTGCGCGAAGCGCTGGACATCACGAAGCGGGCAAACCTGCCGGACCAGCGGATATCCGCAGCGTTCGGGATCGGCGCGGTGCTGGCCGAGCGGGCCGATCCGGAGGCAGCGCGGCACGCGGCCGACTGCATCGCACACGCGCGAGCACGGAACGCGACGTCGGCGCTGGCTCAGATGCTGCCCAACGCGGCGATGGTGTGTTGGCAGGTCGGCGCTATGGACGAAGCGCGAGCCTACGTCGCCGAGGCCCTCGCACTGCATCCGGAGGGCTCACGGTCGATCACACGAGTGCTACTCCTGTCGGCGGCGGCTGGCGTCGCGTACGCCGACGGCGATCCCTCGACCGCCGCGGACTACGCGCGAATCGCCGATCGCGAGGGCACCGATCTCGGCGTCGAGCGGGAGCTGCCGCTGGTGCGTACCCTCTACGCCCGTGCGCTTCTCGACCTCGGCGACATCGGCGGGGCCGCATCCGCCGCGGCCTCCGCCGTCCGCGCCGCGCGGGGGCTCGCGTTCGCCTACCCGCTGGCCAACTGCCTGGAAACGGCCGTCCTCGTCGCTCGCGCGGCGGGGGCGGATGAGAGCAACGCACTGCGGCAACTGCTCGCGACCGCGACGTCCTTGCGGGCCGAGGGCGATCGTCCGGGAGCTCCGTCCTTACGCGTGGCGGTCGAAGCGGCGCGACGCGAGGTCGGCGTCGCGGATCCGCCGGCCGACGCTGCCGCCGGTGACCTGGCGCTCGCGATGCTCGCGCGCATCCCGCTACCGCGGACAGCGGATGCGCGCGAGCGCCGGTAGCCTGCGTTCTTCGGCAGCCGCGACTACAGAGCTGCGAGGACTGGTCGGGCGAGAGCGGCACATTGGTCGGCGCTATCCAATCCGTTGACCTGGATCAGATCGCTGCCGGACAGGACGTAGAGGGTGCCATCGCCGTCGTAGAACGCTTTGTCGCCCAACCCGCTCACCGTGGTGGCGTTCGGGCTACCGGACGCGAACGTGTTGTACGTGAACGCGGCGTCGTGCTCGAAGACCTTTACCTCTACTTGCAGGCTGTCATCGTCGTTGCCGTACGCGCACCCGTACTCGTTAGGCATGAGTCCGGTAATGGTGTCGGCGGTAGTAATTGGCTGACCGGTGAGCTGGCTGGCGGACGCGGCACCAAGGGTCGCGCACACATCTATCGGATGAGCCTGGCTGGCGGCGTTGCCTGTGGTGCCAGCGGTGCGCGAAGTGGTCGACGTGTTCGCCGCGGTCGACTGGGCTGGGGACGACGAACAGCCGGTCAGAATCGTCGCAGCCACACAAGCAATCAGTGCGGCGGCTGCCCGTGCGTCGCGGCGGTGAACCGTGCTCATAGTGCACTCCTGGTGAGCTGGATGAGTCAGTCCGCTCACTGGACTACGAGCCGGTAACGTCCGTGTAATGCCGGCGCTGACCTCGGTCAAAGAGGCAGCTCCGATCGATCTCTCGGCGTTCAAGCGATTTGGCCTGGCACCTGACGCAGCGTGAGGCCCTATCGTCCCCGTCATGGAAGTCGCACGCTTCGAACAGTCGAGACGGGTCGGCGAACTAGCGGCCGCCACTGGGCTGACTGTTCGCACCCTTCACTACTACGAAGAGATCGGCCTGCTGACTCCGTCCCAACGGACCCACGCAGGCCACCGGCTCTACGACTCGGCAGATCTTGCCCGGCTCTACCAGATATGCCTACTGCGTCGCCTCGGCCTGCCGCTCGCCGAGATCGGTCGGGCACTGGACGATCCCAGCTGGAACCTCCATAGCGCATTGGCGGCCCACCTATCGCACCTTGATCGTCAACTCGAGGGGTCGGTCAGCTCCGCAGCCGACTCGCGTCATTGCTCAGTGCCGAGGCGGTCGACACCGCCGCAATCGGAAGTCAACTACTTGTCCTCCTGGAAGGAATGACCATGCTCGAGACCACCCTTCAACGACGCATCACATTGCTCGTCTACGTGGACATCGCGGCGGCCCAGGAATGGTTGGTCCGAGTCTTCGGCCTGACCCGCGGGCGGCTAGACCGCAACGAGCACGGCACGGTTTCACATGGCGAGGTCTACGCGGGCGACGGCGTGATCTGGATGCATCAGGAAGAGCGCGCCGCCGGCCTGGCCTCACCGCGATCGGTGGGTGCCGCAACTGCCAACGTGGCAGTCCTAGTCGACGACGTCGACGCCCATCATCTTCATGCGGTGAGCGAGGGTGCGCCAGTCGTGTACGAACCCGTAGACCAGCCGTACGGCTACCGGGTGTACAGCGCCCACGATCTCGAAGGACATCTATGGTCGTTCATGAAGCCGCTCGACTAGGTGCCCGACGCTGTCGGGAATCGGGGCCGTCCGACCTCCCCACGCTCGGCGTCGAGCGGGTAGCGTCTCGGCATGGCCGACGAAGAAGTCCCTGTCCTGATCGTGGGCGGCAGCCTGGTCGGTCTGACGACCGCGATGCTGCTCGGCTACCACGGCGTGCCCTCGTTGTCGGTGGAACGCCACGCCGGCACCGCCA
>DASTMZ010000063.1:0-27983 GCA_035713725.1 Micromonosporaceae bacterium | reverse complement strand
CCGGTCAGCACGCCATCGCCGGTGCTCGCGAACGCCGGAAGCACGATGTGACCGCTCTGTTCTCCACCGATCGCGAACCCGCCCGCGGTCAGCGCCTCGAGCACATACCGGTCGCCGACCTTCGTCTCCACGAGCGTGATGCCGTGTTCGGCCATCGCGATCCGGAGGCCGAGGTTGCTCATCACGGTCGCGACCAGCGTGTCGTCGGTCAACGTGCCGGCCTCCCGCATAGCGATCGCCAAGATCGCCATGATGTGGTCGCCGTCGATGATGGCGCCGTCGGCCGTGACCGCGAGACACCGGTCCGCGTCTCCGTCGTGCGCGATGCCGAGGTCGGCGCCGTGCGCCCGCACGGCCGCGACGAGTGCGTCCGGGTGCGTCGAACCGCAGCCGTCATTGATGTTGAGACCATCCGGCTCCGCGTGGATCGCGATCACCTCGGCGCCCGCGCGCCGGTAGACCTCCGGTGCGACCGCGGCGGCCGCTCCGTTGGCGCAGTCCACGACCACCTTCACGCCGGTCAGCGGGTTCGGCGCCGCCTCGACCAGATGCGTCACGTACGCCTCGACGGCATCCCGTACGTCTTGCACGCGGCCGACGAGCGGACCGACCGGACGTTCCGTCGACAGGCCGGATGCGACCGTACGCTCGATGGCGTCCTCGACTCCGTCCGGCAGCTTCTGCCCGCCCGCGGCGAAGATCTTGATGCCGTTGTCGGGCATCGGGTTGTGGGACGCGGACACCATCACGCCGAGATCGGCACCAAGCGCACCGATGAGGTAGGCGACTCCGGGCGTCGGAATCACGCCGACGCGCATCACAATGGCACCGGTGCTCGCGAGCCCGGCCACCACGGCCGCCTCGAGCATTTCGCCACTCGCGCGCGGATCTCGACCCACCACGGCGATCGGCGGGTGGCTGCGATCGAGTGCGCCGAGGGTACGCGCGGCCGCGGCCGCCACCGCCATGGCGAGCTCGGGCGTGAGGTCGTCGTTGGCGCGACCCCGTACGCCGTCGGTGCCGAACAACCGTCCCATCGAAGCATCCTCCAGGGGGTACGCGAGATCCCACAAATACCACGCGACCGGGCGGCCCGTCGGGGCAACCCGGTCGTGGTCAGCTGGTCACGGTGGCGATCACCGGCGTCATGACTAGCGCTTGGAGTATTGCGGCGCCTTACGGGCCTTCTTCAGCCCGTACTTCTTCGACTCGGTGACGCGGGCGTCGCGGGTAAGGAAGCCGGCCTTCTTGAGCGCCGGACGGTCGTCGGGGTTGACCTCGGCGAGCGCGCGGGCCACCGCCAAGCGCAGCGCGCCGGCCTGCCCGGTCACGCCACCGCCGCGCAGATTCGCGACGATGTCGAACGCCTCGGCCTTCTCCGTGATCACCAACGGCTCGCGGACAAGCTGCTGGTGGACCTTGTTCGGAAAGTACGACTCGAGCGTGCGGCCGTTGAGCGTGAAGCTGCCAGTGCCGGTGATGATCCGGACCCGTACGATCGCCTCCTTGCGGCGACCGACGGTCTGCGCGAGATGGCTGCTCTTGGCGGCCTTCGAGCCGCGCGATCGGGTGGCCGGGCCGGTCGACGACGGGCCGGTCGACGACGGACTGGCTGGTGCCGGGCCGGTCGATGCTGGCGCGGCTGGCGTCGCGACGACCGCCTCCGCGCTCGCCTCCGGCGTTTCGGTGGCCGCCTCGGCGGTCACGGCCTCCGCGCTCGCCTCCGGCGTTTCGGTGGCGCCCTCGGCGGTCACGGCCTCCGCACTGACCTCGGGCGTTTCGGTGGCTACCTCGGCCACCTCGGCCGTCGCGACCTCGTCGCCCTCGGGCGCGGCATTGTTGTCGGTCATCACATCTTCCTCATTCGCGCTCACTGCGCGATCTGCTTGATCTCGAACGGCACCGGCTGCTGCGCCGAGTGCGGGTGCTCGGCGCCGGCGTAGACCTTGAGCTTGCCGATCAGCCGACGGCCGAGTCGGTTGTGCGGGAGCATCCCCTTCACGGCCAGCTCGACGGCCTTCTCCGGGTGCTTGGTCAGCAACTCCTCGTAGCCGGTCGCGCGCAAGCCGCCCGGGTAGCCCGAGTGCCGATAGGCCACCTTGGTCTGGCGCTTGTTGCCGGTCAGCGCGACCTTGCTGGCGTTGACGACGATCACGAAGTCACCCGTGTCGACGTGCGGCGCGAACGTCGGCTTGTGCTTGCCTCGCAGCAGCGTGGCGGCCTGGGTCGCGAGGCGGCCGAGTACGACGTCGGAGGCGTCGATGACGTGCCACCGGCGCTCGATCTCGCCCGGCTTCGGGCTGTACGTACGCACAGGATTACCTTGTCTCGTCGTCGGTCTGGGGTCGCGCCCGGCGCTCGCTACGCGGCGAACAGCCGGCGCGGGAGTCGTGCGGTGTGCGCCGCGTCACCGCCAGGCGATCGTCGTCGCACACGAATGAGGTGCGGTTTGCCAGCCTACCCCATGGGCACGGCCGAACCCGCCGCACAACAGCTGCCAAGGATACCTGGTTGCGCATTGCACGGTCAAAACCGGGCAGCGCGACCCAGCAAGATCAAAACCGCTTCGAGCCGGCCCAAGGTAGCTCGTGGGCCGGTCGCAGGTAGCGCTCCTGGCCGGCCGGCGATACCGCTCGCGAATGCGTCACCCGGCCTCGAACATCGGCTCGGGCGTCTCGACCACTTCGCCGTCGCCGCCGAAGAGCAGGTAACGGCCGAACGACCGGGTGAACCAGCGGTCGTGGGTCACTGCGATGACCGTACCCTCGAACTGGCCCAGCCCCTCCTCCAGCGCCTCGGCACTGGCCAGGTCGAGGTTGTCCGTCGGTTCGTCCAGCAGCAGCAGCGTCGCGCCACCGAGCTCGAGCAGGAGCACCAGGAAGCGCGCCTGCTGCCCGCCGGAAAGTGTCTCGAACCGCTGGTCGCACTGTGCCGCGAGTTCGTAGCGGCCGAGCGCCGAAATGGCGGACGGGCGATCCCGACCCGGCCGGCGATCGTCACCGCGCCACAAGATCTCCACGAGGGTACGGCCGACCAGGTCCGGACGGTCGTGCGTCTGCGAGAAGTGGCCGGGAACGACACGTGCGCCGAGCCGGGCGCTGCCGCTCGCCGCCACCGGAGCCAATCGCGCCGCCTCCGGCGGAACACTGGCCGGATCCGGATCCGTACCGCCCCGCGCCAGCAGCCGCAGGAAGTGCGACTTTCCGGTGCCGTTCGCGCCGAGCACGGCAACCCGGTCGCCGTACCAGATCTCCGCGTCGAACGCGAACGTCAGATCCTCGAGCTCGAGTTGCTCGCACATCACGGCACGCTTACCCGTACGGCCACCAGCGAGGTTCATCTTGATGTTCTGATCCTTCGGTGGCAGCGGCGGCGGTCCGGATTCCTCGAACTTTCGCAGCCGGGTCTGCGCGGCGTGGTAGCGCGACGCCATATCAGAGTTGTACGCGGCCTTCTGCTTGTACATCAGCATCAGCTGGCGCAGCTTCTCGTGCTCCTCGTCCCACCGCCGCCGAGTCTCTTCGAGGCGCTCGTGGCGCGCGAGCCGCGCGTTGTGCCAGCTCTCGAACCCGGCTGGGTGCGTCCACGCGGAGCCGCCCTCGACCGTGACCACCCGGTCGGCGGTGCGGGCCAGCAGCTCGCGATCGTGCGACACATAGAGCACGGACTTCGGTGACTCGCGCAGCCGTTCTTCGAGCCATCGCTTGCCGGCCACGTCGAGAAAGTTGTCCGGCTCGTCCAGCAGCAGCACCTCGTCCTGGCCACGCAGCAGGAGTTCTAGCGCGAACCGCTTCTGCTCGCCGCCGGAGAGCGTGCCGACGAGCCGATCGGACACCTCGTCCCATGGCTTGCCGAGCACCGTGGTGGCCACCGTGTCGAACAGCACCTCCGCGTCGTACCCGCCAACCTCGCCCCAGCTGTGCAGCGCGTCGGCGTAACCCATCTGCGCCTTCTCTGAATGCGGAGCGGCGTGCACCGCGGACAGCGCCGCGGCCAGTCGCGCGCCGGCCTGCGTCACCGCCGCCGGGGCCAGGCCTAAGGCAAAGTCTGCGAGGGTACGGTCTGCCGTCGCCCCCGACGACGCGGCGAACTCCTCGTCGACCTTCGCGGCCTTCTCCGGCACCGGCCGACCGATCATTCCGATGAACTGCCGCATCACGCCCAGACCGCCGGAGCGGCTGATCGCGCCGATGTGCACCGGTACGTCGCCGGCCACCATGCGCAGCAATGTGGTCTTGCCCGCGCCGTTCGGGCCGACGAGCGCTACCTTCGCGCCCTCACCGACGCGGAAGCTCACGTCGTGAAAGAGCACGCGACCGTCCGGCAGCACCTGGCTCACCGCCGCTACATCCACGTACCCCACGGTCACAGGATTCTGCCTGCCGATCGGCCAGCTGTCTTCCTGATTCCGTGTTGCCTGTCACGCCAATACCGCACCCCTTCACGCATCACGTTCAGGGCAGGTGCGCCGACCAACGGTCCAGGCGCTTCGACTAGCAATGGCGTGCGCCGACCGAAGGTCCAGGCGCTTTGACTAGCGATGGCGTGCGCCGACCAACGGTCCAGGCGCTTCGACTAGCAATGGCGTGCGCCGACCAACGGTCCGGGCGCTTCGACCAGCAACGAGCGCGATCTGACTTGCCGCATCACGTTCAGGGCAGGTGCGCCGATCAACGGTCCAGGCGCTTCGACTAGCAATGGCGTGCGCCGACCAACGGTCCCTTCACGCATCACGTTCAGGGCAGGTGCGCCGACCAACGGTCCAGGCGCTTCGACTAGCAATGGCGTGCGCCGACCAACGGTCCAGGCGCTTCGACTAGCAATGGCGTGCGCCGACCAACGGTGCAGGCGCTTCGACTAGGAATGGCGAACGCGGAGGATGCGATAGCCGCGCTGCGAGGCCAAGCGTTCGGTTGGCCAGCCTTGTTCGCCGAGCCATGCGGCGAGCGAGTCGGCGCCGAGGTTACGCGCCACCACGAGCCACGCCGAACCGTCCGGTGCTAGCCGAGGCAGCCACCGCAGCAGCATGTCGTGCAGCTCGCGCTTGCCGACGCGGATCGGCGGATTGCTCCAGATCTCGTCGAACACGACGTCATCCGGCACGTCATCCGGCGACGATGCGATGACGCGATCGCCGACTCCCGCCTCGGCAGCGTTCTGTCGGACCAGGTCGAGCGCGCGCTCGTTGACGTCGACGGCGTACACCGTGGCCGCCGGTGACGTGTCCGCGAGTACGCACGCGATCGGACCGTACCCACAACCGAGGTCAAGATATGTACCGCCACGTGTGGCTGGCAGCGGCGCCTTGCGCAGCAGGATCGCGGTGCCCGGATCGAGTCGGTCGCCGGAAAACACGCCGGCCGCGGCGGTCAGCTGATACACCCGACCGCCAACCATGAAAGTGACCGTCCGTGGTCGTACGTCTCCGGACGGTACGGCGGCGAAGTAGTGGTCCTCGCTCATCACGACCATTCTCGCCGACCCGAACGTGTCTGGATGCACGCGCTCCGGTGTCACCGCTCGCTACAACCAAGCAGCTTGGGTAACGTGTCTGGCATGACTTCGGGTGGCTGGCGCGACGATCGCGATGAATGGCCTGACAGACGTCGGCCGCAATCGCCAGACGCCAACCGCCGGCCGCTCCATCGCAACGACGGCCAAAGGTACGATCAGGACGATCCGGCCCCCGCCTACCGAACCAGACCGACCGACTTCTTCGCGCCCGCGCCGGAACCGGCCGCGTGGCCGCAGCAGCAATATCCCGAGGCGTACGTGTCGGAGCCCCGCGGGTATGTGCCGGAGCGGTACGAGCCAAGCGGACCGGCCGGAACTATGCCGGGCGGACCACCGGCCGGCGACCCCGGGCGCCTGCCCCGTCGCAATCGACCAGGTGACCTGCCCGCCAGTCCGCCGGACGGACGGCCGCGGCGGCCACCGGCGGCGTACCCACCTTCTCCCCAGTCCTTTGCCGGCCAAGACATCCGCGGCGCGGGGCCGTCGGGGTTCGCCGGTCCAGACGTACGCACGACGGGCCAGCAGCCGATCTACGGTCCCGACTCGCGGGGGGGAATGCCGGTCGCCCCGCCCGGCACAAGCCAGCCGTGGGGCCCCGGCCCGGAAGCGCGTCCGTTCGGCGCCGCGCCGTGGGTCACCGGCCAGCAGCAGTGGCGGGCCCCGGCCGAGACGCGCATGTACGGCGCCGACCCGCGTGCCACCGGATCCCAGCCCCGGATCGGGGCCGATCCGCGCACCACCGGATCACAGGTCCGGGTGCCGATGGACCCGTGGACCGGCGAGCAGATCCGCGCCGCCGACGAGCCGCCGCGCCGGCGCGGGCGCCGAATCGTTGTGACGATCATCGTGCTCCTGGTGCTCGCCGTGCTCGGCGGTGCCGGCGCGCTCTACCTGCGTCACCAAAAGGGCTCGGGCAGCGGCGATCAGACGTTGCTGACCGCGCCGACGTTCAACACGGCGTCGATCGACAGCCGGAAGGTCGATCCGAAGCCGCTGACGGTCGCCGAGGTGTTCGGTAGCGCGTCGATCAAGCCGTCATCCACGGCGTACCAGGTGGTGAAGTCGGACGCCGCCACCTCGTGCACCGGCGCGGCCACCGTCCCGATCAGCACGTTGCTCGGCTCGAGCGGCTGCACGCAAACGATACGAGCCACGATGCTGTCGTCGGACCAGGCCTACGTCATCACCGCCGGCGTCATCAACTTGACTGACACGCAGGCGGCGACAACCGCGGCCGCGTCGATCAAGTCCGACCTCGACGGCGGCAACGGCCGGTTCAACGGCCTCGCGGCCGGTGGCACCACCAACGTGATCGCCGTGTCCCAGGCCCGCGTCGCGTGGGATACCCGCGGCCATTACCTGATCTACTGCGTGATCGCGCTCGCCAACGGTCAGGTGATCTCGTCGACCGACCCGCGCGTGCCCACCATCGTCAACGACATCGTCGAGAAATACCTCGGCAACACGGTATTGGCCGCGCGGGCGCACGCCACGCCGAGCACAAAGCCGGCCACCACGCCGTCGTCCTGACCGCCGCACCGTCGTCCTGACCGCCGCCGCGCGGCGTTACTCGAGGTTGCGCCGGTTGCGGGTCTCGTCGGCTCGGTGCGCGTAGCGATCCTCGCTCGGGTATGCCACCTCGACCAGATTCAGACCATGCGGCGGTACGACGAACACGTCGCTTGCCCGTTCGGTGCGCCGCAGCAGCTCGACCGGCCAGGTGACCGGATGCCGGCCCTCGCCCACCGCGATGAGCGCACCGACCAGGCTCCGCACCATCGACTGGCAGAACGCGTCGGCCTCGATCATCGCCACGACAATGCCATCCGGGTCGCGTCGCCAGTCGAACCGTTGCACGGATCGCACCGTTGTCGCGTTCTCCTTATGGCGGCAGAACGCGGCATAGTTGTGCAGTCCGACGAGTTGGCCGGCCGCGTCGTTCATCGCGTCGACGTCGAGGCGCCGCGGCCACGCCAGCGTGTCCCGCGCTCGGATTGGCTCGGTGCCCCACGGAGCATCGGCCACCCGGTAGAGGTACCGTCTCGACAGCGCGGAGAACCGTGCATCGAACGTGTCCGGGACCTGGGTCGCCGCGCGCACCCGTACGTCCGGCGGCAGCAGACCCGCGAGCCGGCGTACCAGATCGTCGGCCAGCCGATCCCACCGTTGCGCCACCACGTCAACGTGCGCCACCTGGCCGGACGCGTGTACGCCGGCGTCGGTGCGGCCGGCCACCACGAGACCCGTCGCGCCGCCGTCGCCGAACAGGCGCTCGAATTCGTTGAGCAGGACCCCGGCAACCGTACGGCGACCCGGCTGCGCCGCCCACCCAGAGAAGTCGGTGCCGTCGTACGCCACGTCCAGGCGCAGGCGTACCCGGGCGGTGGCGACCGACGAGACGGGCCCGGCACCCTCCTCGCGGAGAGCACCGGGCCCGGATACCTCGTGCGGCTCGCTCAGGACTAGTCGTCCTTCTCGTCGTCGTCCTCGTCGTCCTCGTCGCCCTCGTCGAGGTCGTCCTCGTCCAGGTCGTCCATTTCGTCGTCGACGTCATCAATCTCGTCGGCATCGGACGAGGCGGCCGCCCTCGCGGGCACCTCGGTGTCGTCGGCATCGCCGGCGAGTACCGCGACCGCCTCGGCCCTTGCCGCCTTACGAGCCGCCGACTTGGTGGGTCGTGTCGTTGCGACCACCATTTCTTCGACCAGTTCGATGATGGCCATCGGAGCCGCGTCGCCCTTGCGAGTGCCGGCCTTGACGATGCGGGTGTAGCCACCGGGTCGCGTCGCGAAGCGCGGCGCGATGTCGTCGAACAGCGTCGCCACCACGTCCTGGTCCCGGACCACGGTCAACACACGGCGACGTGCGTGGAGGTCACCACGCTTCGCCTTCGTGATGAGATGCTCGGCGAGCGGCCGGAGCCGCTTCGCCTTCGTCTCGGTGGTGGTGATCCGGCCGTGGCGGAACAGCTGGGTGGCCAGGTTGGCCAGGATCAGCCGCTCGTGTGCCGGGCTGCCGCCGAGGCGGGGGCCCTTGGTGGGCGTGGGCATGACTGGTGCTCCTCGTATCGTCTCCGGCGGCTAGCAACCGCTAGCCCCTGCTGCTAGAGCTGTTCGGTCTCGCGGTAATCGTCGGTGTCGTAGTCGGCGTCGGAGAAGCTGTCGACCACGCCCGCCGGGTCGAACGTGGGTGCCGAGTCCTTGAGACCAAGACCCATGCCGGCGAGCTTCATCTTCACCTCGTCGATCGACTTCTGCCCGAAGTTGCGGATGTCGAGCAGGTCCGCCTCGGTGCGGCCGATGAGTTCGCCCACCGAGTTGATGCCCTCGCGCTTGAGGCAGTTGTACGAGCGGACGGTGAGGTCCAGCTCCTCGATCGGCAGGGCGAGATCCGCGGCGAGCTGAGCGTCCTGTGGGGACGGCCCGATGTCGATGCCCTCGGCCTCTTCGTCGAGTTCGCGTGCCAGGCCGAACAGCTCGACCAGCGTCGAGCCGGCGGAGGCCAGCGCGGTGCGCGGTGAGAGCGACGGCTTCGTCTCGACGTCGATGATCAGACGGTCGAAGTCGGTGCGCTGCTCGACACGCGTCGCCTCGACGCGGTAGGTCACCTTCAGCACCGGCGAGTAGATCGAGTCGACTGGGATCCGGCCGATCTCGGCCTGCGCGTTCTTGTTCTGCGTCGCCGTGACGTATCCGCGACCGCGCTCGACGGTGAGCTCCATGTCCACACGCGCCTTGCCGTTGAGCGTGGCGAGCTTGAGATCGGCGTTGTGCACGTTGACGCCGGCCGGCGGCTGGATGTCGCCGGCCGTGATGTCACCGGGGCCTTGCTTGCGCAGGTACATGCTGACCGGCTCGTCGTGCTCGGAGCTCACGCAGAGCTCCTTGACGTTCATGACGAGCTCGACCACGTCCTCCTTGACGCCGGGGATGGTGGTGAACTCGTGCAGCACACCGTCGACCTTGATCGAGGTGACCGCCGCACCCGGAATGGAGCTAAGGAGCGTCCGCCGCAGGGAGTTGCCGAGCGTGTAGCCGAAGCCAGGCTCGAGCGGCTCGATGGTGAACCGGGAACGGGTGTCGCTGATGGCCTCTTCGGTCAGCGACGGTCGCTGGGAGATAAGCATTGCTTCTCTTTTCGTTCAGGGCACCCGCTATTTGATGCCCGTCCGATATGGATGTTTCGGCGTTGCCATCTTGCGGTCTTGCCGATTGCCAGGTCCGCCTTTGACCTTGATCAGCGGACCGGATTTGGGACCGACGCCAGCCTCGCTGGCAAGGCGCACCCAGCCGCCGTATGCGAATGCACACAAGGCTGGGAGCAACGCCGGCAGCGAGACTGGCGGCGCTCCCAAATCACTTTGAGTAGAGTTCGACGATTAGTTGTTCTTGCACCTGCGTGTCGATGGCGGCACGCGCCGGCAGGCTGTGAATCAGGATCTTCATCTCGCGCGAGTTCGCCTCGAGCCACGCTGGTACGGTTCGCGACCCGGCCTCGGCGGCCGCCACGATGAATGGCGTCAGATCACGAGACTTCTCGCGAACCTGAACGATGTCGTGTTCGCTCACGCGGTACGACGGGATATCGACCTTGCGCTCGTTGACCATGATGTGGCCGTGCTTGACAAGCTGCCGGGCCATGTCACGGGACTTCGCGTAGCCAGCGCGGTAGACGACGTTGTCGAGGCGTGACTCGAGGATCTGCAGCAGCACTTCACCGGTCTTGCCGGGCTTCGCGACCGCTTCCTCGTAGTAGCGGCGGAATTGCTTTTCCAGCACGCCGTACACCCGACGGGCCTTCTGCTTTTCGCGAAGCTGCAGCAGGTATTCGGTCTCCTTCAACCGGCCGCGGCCGTGCTGGCCGGGTGGGAAGGGCCTCGATTCGAACGGGCACTTCGGTCCGTCGCACTTGCTGCCCTTGAGGAACAGCTTCATCTTCTCCCGCCGGCAGCGGCGGCAGTCGGCACCTGTGTAGCGAGCCATCTGTATCTCTCCCCTTAGACCCGGCGCCGCTTCGGCGGACGGCAACCGTTGTGCGGCTGCGGCGTGACGTCGGCGATCTGGCCGACCTCGAGGCCGACGGCCTGCAGCGAACGGATGGCGGTCTCGCGGCCGGAGCCCGGACCCTTCACGAACACGTCGACCTTGCGCATGCCGTGCTCCATCGCGCGGCGCGCGGCGGCCTCGGCGGCCAGCTGCGCGGCGAATGGAGTCGACTTGCGCGAGCCCTTGAAACCGACCTGGCCCGCGGACGCCCACGAGATGACCGCTCCGGACGGGTCGGTGATCGACACGATCGTGTTGTTGAACGTGCTCTTGATGTGCGCCTGCCCGTGGGAGACGTTCTTTCGTTCCTTGCGCCGGACCTTCTTGACCGGGGCCCCAGCGCGTGCCTTGGGTGGCATATTCGAATGCGCTCCTAGATCCGCTTGTCAGATGAATATTGTTCGACCGTGTTCGCAGCCCGACAGCGCTCCGGCCGTCGGCCGCGCGGGAGTCGAACAACAATCACTTCTTGCCGGCCTTCTTCTTGCCGGCGACGGTGCGCTTGGGACCCTTGCGGGTGCGCGCGTTGGTTCGGGTCCGCTGACCGCGGACGGGCAAGTTGCGACGGTGACGAATGCCCTCGTAGCAGCCGATCTCCATCTTGCGCCGGATGTCCGCCTGGACCTCGCGCCGCAGGTCACCCTCGACCTTGTAGTTGACTTCGATGTGGTCGCGCAGGGCGACGATCTCTTCGTCGGTGAGGTCGCGACTGCGCTTGTCCGGCGAGATGCCGGTCGCGGTCAGCGACTCCATCGCGCGGGTCCGGCCGATGCCGAAGATGTACGTGAGCGCGACCTCCATCCGCTTCTCGCGGGGTAGGTCGACGCCGAGTAGACGTGCCATTGGTGGGCGACTCCTCGTGGTGTCCTAGAGGTCTTTGCCGTTCCGTCCCGCCTGCCCTGGCGGGCCCTGGCCTCAGTCCGGGGGACGACCACGAGTCGCATCGGCACTAGTGCGCCGGATGCTCGCCGCGGCTGGAACGAGCTTGTCTTGATCTATTTCGTCGAACAGTCGATCGCGTTTGCTTCGTACGGTTGTCGCGTGGCGGCCGCGCCGCGGGCGTCAGCCCTGGCGCTGCTTGTGACGCGGGTCGGAGCAAATAACCATGACCCGCCCGTGGCGCCGGATGACCCGACACTTCTGGCAGATCCTCTTGACGCTCGGCTTGACCTTCACGGTATGCCTTTCAGCCTCCCCTGGCCCGCCGTCCGGATTGCTCCGACGACCGGGACAGGACCTGCGTTGCTTGGTGCTACTTGTAGCGGTAGACGATGCGCCCGCGGGTGAGGTCATAGGGCGACAGCTCTACGACGACCCTGTCCTCGGGCAGGATGCGGATGTAGTTCTGCCGCATCTTGCCGCTGATGTGTGCCAAGACCTTGTGGCCGTTGGCGAGTTCCACCCGGAACATGGCGTTCGGAAGTGGCTCGATGACTCGGCCCTCGATCTCGATGGCCCCATCTTTTTTGGGCATATCCTCCGCTACCTGACGTCGGTTTCCACATCGGCGCGCGCCGTCCGTTCACGCCCCTACCCAAGGTCGGCTCCCGCCGTGCTCGGATCCGGACGCGTGCCAGCCGCGGCTCCGAGACGCCTGCCGAAGGCATAGTGGCATGACGGAGTAGACGCTGCGCGCCGACACAAAAGTGTACGCGTACGCCATGGGCAGCGGCAAACCCGGCCCCCGCGGTCGGGCGTGTCGGGATGGGCCAGCGCTACTAAGAGAGCGCGGAACCGTCAGCCCGAGGAGTCGTCTGTCTTCCCGTCCGTGTGCTGGGTGTCGTGCTCGCCGCGACGGCGGGCCTCCCGCTCGGCGCGACGGCGGGCCGCAGCAGCCGGTGCGCCGCTGGCCAAACCGTTGATCGTCGTCGCGACCAGGATCGCGCCCCAGATGCCCAACGGCACGGCCGGCCAGAAGTCGCCCCGCCCGCCCACCGCCCAGATGGCCACGAGAATGCACGCCACGGTGAGCCAGCTGCGCCACACGCCGGCCACCCAGCGGCGACGGTGGCCGCGTTCGACGGACGCGTCGGTCTGCTGTGCGGCGTTGGATCCGGCCGGTACGACCTGACTGCGAGCCAGCGGCGTCGCGTCGGGCAGGTCCGTCAGCAGGCCCTTGAGATCACCGTACGTCCGGGCGGCGTACGCCTGACCGAGCCGCTCGTCGTATTCGGACAGGCTGAGACGTCCCTCATTGAGTGCGCTGCGAAGGCGTTCCGCGACGAATTCGCGATCGACATCGGCGGCTCTCAGCTGGTCGGCCTCACGAGTGCTGTCCGGTTCTTCAGGCACCTTATGAGGATGCCATCCAGCGTCCAACGGTCGCCAGCCCGGTCGGACGTGTCCCGCGCCGAGGTGCGTGTCAGCTCGGCCGTCAGTTGCCTCGGGCACGAGGCGTGACCAGATCACCGAGTCGTGCCACGCCGCCGTCCGCGGCGGTGGTGACCCAGACGCCGTCGTCGAAGATCGCCATGGTGTGCTCGACATGTACGGCGACCGAACCGTCGCGTGTCACGACCGTCCAGCCATCTGACAGCTCCACCGTGCGCGGCGAGCCGAACGTGAGCATCGGTTCGATGGCCAACGCCATGCCCGGCACGAGTCGAGGGCCGTGACCCGGCCGGCCGCGGTTCAACACGTGCGGGTCCTGGTGCATCTCCGTACCGATGCCGTGGCCGCCGTACCCGTCGACTATGCCGTAGCGGCCGTGCCGTTTGATTTCTGCCTCGATCGCCGCGGACACATCGGTGAGCCGGCCGCGCCCGGATGCCGCACCGCGCGCCGCGGCGGCGATCCCGGCCCACATCGCGTGCTCGGCGGCCTCGGCCATCCGGAGCATCTCGGGCTTGACCTCCCCGACACCGACGGTGATCGCGGCATCGGCGTGCCAGCCGTCCACGATCGCCCCGCAGTCGAGCGAGATCATGTCGCCTTCGGCGAGCACCGCGGACCGTGACGGGATGGCGTGCACGATCTGCTCGTTGATCGACGAGCAGATGCTCGCCGGGAAGCCGTGATAGCCCTTGAACGACGGCACCGCACCGGCGTCCCGGATCACCGACTCGGCGATCTGGTCGAGTTCGGCAGTGCTTACCCCGGGCGCGACCGCGTCGCGCAATCGTTGGAGGGTGTCGTGCACGACCAGACCGGCGGCTCGCATCTTCACGAGCTGCTCCGGCGTCTTGTACTGGATGTCGAGGCTGCTACTACGCACGTCATCCACCGTACGAGCGGAGCGCGTCGATGGCCCGTACCGTGATGTCTTCCACAAGTCCGGTGGCGTCGATGCCGACCAGCTTGCCCTGTGCGCCGTAGAAGTCGATCAGCGGCGCGGTCTTGGCGGTGTATTCGCGCAGCCGGGCGGCGATGATCTCCGGCCGGTCGTCATCGCGTTGAAACAGTTGACCGCCGCAACGATCGCAGCGCCCCTCGACGGCCGGCGGGTCGAACTCCACGTGCCAGATCTTTCCGCACCCCCGACAGGTACGGCGGCCAGATAGCCGCCGAATCACCTCGTCGTCGTCGACCACTAGCTCGAGTACGACGTCGAGTTGCGTACCCAGATCGGCCAGCAGCTTGTCCAGCTCCTGGGCCTGCGGGACGGTTCTCGGGAACCCGTCGAGCAGGAACCCGTCGGAAGCGTCCGGCTCGGCGAGCCGGCTACGGACCATGTTGATGGTCACCTCGTCCGGCACGAGGTTGCCCTCGTCCATGTAGCGCTTTGCTTCCAGGCCGAGCGCGGTGCCCTGCGACACGTTCGCCCGAAAGATGTCTCCGGTCGAGATCTTCGGCACCGCGAGGTGTGCGGCGACGAACTCGGCCTGCGTCCCCTTGCCGGCGCCGGGCGGGCCAACCAACACGAGGCGCATGTCAATCTGCCTCGCGCGCGGACGGCGTCGAGCGTCGCACTACCGCAGGAACCCTTCGTAGTTGCGCTGCATCAGCTGGCTTTCGATCTGCTTCACGGTGTCCAGCGCAACGCCAACGATGATCAGGACGGCGGTGCCGCCAAACGGGAAGTTCTGCTTGTTGCCGCCGACCAGGTTGATGAACAGGTTCGGCAGGATCGCGACGAGCGCCAGATACAGCGAACCGGGCAGCGTCAGCCGGGACAGGATGAAGTCGAAGTATTGCGCGGTCGGCTTGCCTGGGCGTACGCCTTGCACGAAGCCGCCGTATTTCTTCATGTCGTCGGCCACCTGCGTCGGGTTGAACGTGATCGACACGTAGAAGTACGTGAAGAAGACGATCAGCACGAAGTAGAGCAGGATGTTGACGTAGTTGGCCGGGTTGGTCACGTTGTTCTGGATGAACCGCAGGAACGCGTTCGTCGAGTTCGGGTACAAGTTGCTGATCAACTGCGGCAGGTAGAGCAGCGACGACGCGAAGATCACCGGGATAACGCCGGCCTGGTTCACCTTGAGCGGAATGTACGTCGAGGTGCCGCCGTACATTCGCCGGCCGACCATGCGTTTCGCGTACTGCACCGGGATGCGACGCTGCGCCTGCTCCATGAAGACCACGGCGGTGATGACCGCGACGCCGATGATCAAGATCAGAATGAAGACAGTCCAGCCCCGTGACGTCCGGATCGTCTCGCCCTCGCCGGGCAGGCGCGCCGCGATCGAGGTGAAGATCAGGATCGACATGCCATTACCGATGCCTCGGTCGGTGATCATCTCGCCGAGCCACATGATCACGCCGGTACCGGCGGTCATGGTGATCACCAGCACGGTGACCGTCAGCCACAGCGGAACGCCGTGCGTGGCCGGGATGATCGGCGTGTTGTTCTGGTTGCACGTGTTCCCGAAGAGCGCACCGGAGCGGGCGAGCGCGACGAACGCGGAAGCCTGCAGGATCGCGAGACCCAAGGTCAGGTAGCGGGTGTACTGCGTGATCTTCTGCTGCCCGGACTGACCCTCCTTGCGTAGCGTCTCGAGGCGCGGAATCACCACGGTCAGCAGCTGCAGAATGATGCTGGATGTGATGTACGGCATGATGCCCAGCGCGAACACCGACAGCTGGAGCAGCGCGCCACCAGAGAACAGGTTCAGCAGGTTCAGGACGTTGTTTGTGTTCGCCGCGCTGATGCACTTCTGCACGTTCGCGTAGGACACGCCGGGGCTCGGAACTGTCGCGCCGATCCGGTAAATGGCCACCATGCCGAGCGTGAACAGCAGCTTCTTGCGCAGGTCAGGCGTACGGAACGCACTGAGAAACGCGGAGAGCACGGATCTTCCTCCTGCGCGGAGCGGCCGTCACGAGGGCGGCGGGGGGCGAATACAACCCGTGGTCAGGCCCCACGAGATGAGTAACTACCTATGTGGCCGGACTTTAGCAGCCGGGCGTCGGCCAGCGTACCCGCGGTCGGGTGTTTTGCCACCCTCCCGGCGCTGCGTGGACCAGTGCGATCGTGGCGCCCGAAACGGGATCGCGAGACCTCGTCCGGACGCCACTACGACACTGCCAGGGTGGTCAGTTCCGATCGGCCAGTACGGTCGCCGAACCGCCAGCCGCCTCGATCTTCGCAACGGCCGAGGCACTGAACGCATCGGCCGACACCGCGAGTTTGACCCCCCCGAGATCGCCGGTGCCGAGCACCTTGACCGGCTGGCCCTTGCGGACCGCGCCGGAGTCGACCATGTCCAACACACCGACCGCACCGCCGTCGGGGAACAGCTCAGCGAGCCGGTCGAGGTTCACGACCTGGTACGGCACCTTGAACTTGTTCCGGAAGCCCTTGAGCTTCGGCAGCCGCATGTGGATGGGCGTCTGCCCGCCCTCGAACGCGGCTGAGACCTGACCGCGCGCCTTCGAGCCCTTCGTGCCGCGTCCAGCGGACTTGCCCTTCGAGCCCTCGCCGCGACCCACCCGGGTCTTGGCCGTCTTCGCGCCTGGCGCTGGGCGCAGATGGTGGACCTTGATCACCATTACTCGACCTCCTCGAACGTTACGAGGTGGTTCACCGTAAAGATCATGCCCCGGATCTCGGGGCGGTCCTCCTTGACCACCACGTCATTGATCCGCTTGAGACCGAGCGTGC
This sequence comes from Micromonosporaceae bacterium, assembly GCA_035713725.1. Classification (GTDB taxonomy): domain Bacteria; phylum Actinomycetota; class Actinomycetes; order Mycobacteriales; family Micromonosporaceae; genus DASQPR01. The sequence continues at coordinate 11,381 of DASTMZ010000063.1, read as the reverse complement.
GAAGCGTCTCGCGTTGATTGCGCTTCGCACCGATCTCCGACCGGATCTGAGTGACTTTCAGACGTGCCATGTGAGTGGGGCCCTCCTACTTCGCCGCTTCGGCGCGCGCGGCCAGCATGGCTGCCGGCGCGACGTCCTCGACCGCGAGGCCACGACGGGCCGCGACCTTCTCCGGCGACTCCAGCATCTTCAGCGCCGCGACCGACGCGTGCACGATGTTGATCGGGTTCGACGACCCGAGGCTCTTGGAGAGCACATCGTGGATGCCCGCGCACTCCAGGACGGCGCGCACCGGACCGCCGGCGATCACACCGGTTCCGGGGCTCGCCGGCTTGAGCAGAACGACACCCGCCGCGTCCTCACCCTGAACCGGGTGCGGAATCGTGACGCCGTTGCGCGGCACTCGGAAGAAGTGCTTCTTGGCCTCCTCGACACCCTTCGCGATGGCGGCCGGCACCTCCTTCGCCTTGCCGTAGCCGACGCCGACCGTACCGTCGCCGTCACCGACCACGACGAGTGCCGTGAAGCTGAATCGCCGGCCGCCCTTGACGACCTTGGCTACCCGGTTGATCGTGACGACCCGCTCGATGTGCGGTGTCTTCTCGACCTGCGAGCCACCCCGCCGGTCGTCGCGACGGCCGCGGCGCTCGCCGCCCGGGCCACCACCCTCGGTGCCGCCGCCGGACCCGGTGCCTCTGCGCTGTGGACCTGCCATCAGACGCTCCCTTCTAGAACTCGAGTCCGGCTTCGCGGGCGGCATCCGCAAGCGCGGCGATCCGCCCCGCGTACTTGTTGCCACCGCGGTCGAAGACGACCTTGGTGATGCCGGCCGCCTTGGCGCGCTCCGCGAGCAACGCACCGACCTTGCGGGACAGGTCGCTCTTCGCGCCCTCGGTCCCACGGATCGACGCGTCGAGCGTGGATGCGGACACCACGGTGTGGCCGGCCGTGTCGTCGACGATCTGCGCGACGATGTGCCGCAGTGATCGCGTGACAACCAGGCGCGGACGCGCCGTCGTGCCGTATAGGGTCTTGCGAACGCGGAAGTGACGGCGCGCCTTGCCGACCCGTCGCTTCGCGGCGACGCCGCCGCCACTGCGGCGCTTGAGCAGAGTCGCGCTCACTTCTTACCTGCCTTCCCAGCCTTGCGGCGAATGTTCTCGCCCTGATAGCGCACGCCCTTGCCCTTATACGGCTCGGGCGGACGGATCTTGCGGATGTTCGCCGCGACCTCACCGACCAGTTGCTTGTCGATGCCGGACACGTGGAACAGGGTCGGGCGCTCGACCGCGAACGTGATCCCGTTCGGCGCGGCGACCACCACCGGGTGCGAGAACCCGAGTGCGAACTCGAGGTCGTCCCCCCGGGCCTGCACGCGGTAGCCGGTGCCGGCGATCTCCAGCGACTTGCGGTAGCCCTCGGTCACACCGACGACCATGTTGTTCACCAGCGTCCGCGAAAGGCCGTGCAACTCCCTGGCCCGGCGCTCGTCGTTCGGCCGTACCACGTGGATATCGCCGTCCACGCGCTCGGCCGTGATCGGCTCGGCGAGGGTGTGTTCCAGCTCGCCTTTCGGTCCCCTGACCTTGACGGTCTGACCGGTGATGGTGACCTCGACGCCGGTGGGCACCGCGATCGGCTTGCGTCCAATACGAGACATCGCTACCGGTCCTCCGTTACCAGACGAAGGCGAGGACTTCCCCGCCTACGCTCCGCTTGCGAGCCTGCCGGTCGGTCAGCAACCCCTGGGACGTCGAGATGATCGCTACACCCAGGCCGCCGAGCACGCGCGGTAGGTCGGTCGACTTCGCGTACACCCGGAGGCCGGGCTTGGACACGCGCTTGATGCCCGAGAGGCTCCGCTCTCGGTTCGGGCCGAACTTCAAGTCGATCACGAGGGTCTTGCCGACCGTGCCCTCTGCCGGCTCGACCACCGACCAACTCGCGATGTAGCCCTCGGCTTTGAGCACCTCGGCGACGTTCGCCTTGAGCTTCGAGTAGGGCATCGACACGCGGTCGTGGTAGGCCTGGTTGGCGTTGCGCAGACGGGTCAGCATGTCCGCGATCGGGTCAGTCATTGTCATTTGGTTCGTCAGCCTTTCTCGCCGGGGTTCCTCGCGGGCAGCCCGCTCACGCGGGTCGCGGCACAAGGCCTACGGCGAAGAGATCTCAAGCCAGTCTCTTGACGCCTCGCGGCATCGCTACGCATCCGGTTTTCCTACCAGGAAGCCTTGGACACGCCGGGCAGCTCGCCGCGGTGTGCCATCTCGCGGATACAAATGCGACACAAGCCGAACTTGCGGTAGACCGACTTCGGTCGACCGCACCGCTGGCATCGCGTATATGCCCGCACCGCGAACTTTGGCTTCGCGGCCGACTTGATGATCAGCGCCTTCTTTGCCATGGATCAGTTCTCCTTGAACGGGAAGCCCAGCTGCTTGAGCAGCGTGCGCCCCTCGTCGTCAGTCGAGGCGGTGGTCACCAGCGTGATGTCCATTCCGCGTACTCGATCGATCTTGTCCTGGTCGACCTCGTGGAACACCGACTGCTCGGTCAGACCGAACGTGTAGTTGCCGTTGCCGTCGAGCTTGCGCCCGTCGAGACCGCGGAAGTCGCGGATGCGTGGCAGCGCGATGGACAGCAGCCGGTCCAGGAACTCCCACATCCGGTCGCCGCGAAGTGTCACCTTCACGCCGATCGGCATGCCTTCGCGCAGCTTGAATTGAGCGATCGACCGGGTTGCGCGCCGCACCAACGGCTTCTGCCCGGTGATCGCGGTCAGGTCGCGCACCGCGCCGTCGATCAGCTTCGCGTCCCGGGCGGCCTCGCCGACGCCCATGTTGACCACGATCTTCACCAGGCGCGGCACCTGCATCGGGTTCGCGTAGTTGTACTGCTCGCGCAGTTGGCCCACGACCTCGTTGCGGTAGCGCTCCTTCAGCCGCGGAACGATCTTCGGGGCCGGGGCCTGCGCGGTATCCGTCGCCACACTCATGAGATGTCCTTACCGGTCTTGCGGGAGACGCGGACGCGGTTGGTCTTCGTCCGACCGTCCGCGCGCTCCACGGTCTCCGCGCGGTAGCCGATGCGGGTCGGCTTGCCGTCGGAGTCGACGACCATCACATTCGACACGTCGATCGGCGCCTCCTGGGTGATGATGCCGCCGGTCTTCGCGCCGCGTTGGGTGCTCTGAATCTTGGTGTGCTTCTTGACGCGGTTCACGCCCTCGACGATGACCTTGCGCTCCTTGGGGTAGGCCGCGATGACCTTGCCCCGCGCGCCCTTGTCCCGGCCCGCGATGACCACGACCGTGTCGTTCTTCTGTACCTTCACGGTCACAACACCTCCGGAGCCAGCGAAATGATCTTCATGAAGCGCTTGTCGCGCAGCTCGCGGCCGACCGGGCCGAAGATGCGCGTGCCGCGCGGGTCGCCGCCATCACGGATGATCACGGCGGCGTTCTCGTCGAAGCGAATGTACGAGCCATCCGGGCGCCGCTTTTCCTTCGTGGTCCGCACGACGACGGCTTTCACGACGTCGCCCTTCTTCACACCCGCGCCGGGAATGGCGTCCTTGACGGTGGCCACGATGACGTCGCCGATGCTCGCGTAGCGCCGACCCGAGCCGCCCAGCACGCGGATGCACAGGATCTCTCTGGCACCGGTGTTGTCAGCGACCCGAAGTCGCGACTCCTGCTGAATCACGTCAGTCTCCTGATTGTCTGCCAGTCCTCCGGCGCCGCCGGAGCTTGGAAGAACCCACTCGCCCGCTCGCCGGAGGCACGGCCTGCCGCCCGCGGTGCGGTCGTTGCCACCGTGGGTCGGCTCGTCGCGGATCCGGTCCGCAGGCGAAACAACATGTCTCCGGTCCGCCCGATCACTTGGCTCGTTCGAGAATTTCCACGACGCGCCACCGCTTGGTCGCGGACAGCGGTCGGGTCTCCATCACGAGGACGCGGTCGCCGATCCCGCACGCGTTCGTCTCGTCGTGGGCGTAAAGCTTGCTGCCGCGGCGCATGACCTTGCCGTACAGCGGATGCTTGACGCGATCTTCCACGGCGACCGTGACGGTCTTGTCCATCTTGTCGCTGACCACGATGCCCTCGCGCGTCTTGCGGCGGGCGCGCTCGGTGGTCCCAGCGGTCTCACTCATGTTGATGACACCTCAGTCGGCGCGACCGAGAGCCCGAGCTCCCGTTCCCGCATGATCGTGTAGATACGTGCGATCTCCCGGCGGATCACCTGCAGCCGACGGTTGTTGTCGAGCTGGCCGGTGGCGCCTTGGACACGCAGGTTGAACAGTTCCGCCTTCGCCTCGCGCAACTTCGTGACGAGGTCCTCCTCGGGCAGCTCACGCAGCTCCGCGGCGTTTGTGTTGGGCATCAGACGTCACCCACTTCGCGCTTGACGATGCGGCACTTCATCGGGAGCTTGTGAATCGCGCGGCGCATGGCCTCGCGGGCCTGTGCCTCGTTCGGATACGACATCTCGAAGAGAATGCGTCCCGGGTGAATGTTCGCGACCCACCACTCCGGCGACCCCTTGCCGGAGCCCATCCGGGTCTCGGCCGGCTTCTTCGTGATCGCCTGGTCCGGGAAGACCGTGATCCATACCTTGCCGCCACGACGGATGTGCCGGTTCATCGCGATACGCGCGGCCTCGATCTGCCGGTTCGTCAAGTACGCCGGCTCGAGTGCCTGGATGCCGAAGTCGCCGAACGCGACACGGGTGCCGCCCTTGGCCATACCCGACCGCTTTGGGTGGTGCGGCTTACGGAAGCCCTTGGGGGGCTTACGCGGGATCAGCATGACTCAGCCCTCCTGCGCTTCGTTCGTCGTCGCGTCGTCGGTCGCCACCGGCGCCTCGGCGGTCGCGGCGGCCTCCGGGGGCAGCCCGCTGCCGGCCCGGTCCGCCGCGGCGGCGCGTCCGGCCTCGGTGCCACCGGCCGTCGTGCCGGACGAACCGGATCGGGTGCGACGCGGGCGCTCGGGACGGTCCCGATCGCGCCGGCCGCGGCCGGGTGCGGCCTCTTGCGGTGGTACCGCGCCGGCCAGCGCATCGCCCTTGTAGATCCACACCTTCACGCCGATGCGGCCGAACGTGGTACGCGCCTCGAAGAAGCCGTACTCGATGTTGGCGCGCAACGTGTGCAGCGGGACGCGACCCTCGCGATAGAACTCCGTACGGCTCATCTCGGCACCGCCGAGGCGGCCGGAGACCTGCACGCGGATGCCCTTGACGAGCGGGTTCTTCATGGCCGACTGAATCGCCTTGCGCATCGCGCGCCGGAAGCTCACGCGGCTGGACAGCTGCTCTGCGACTCCCTGCGCGACGAGTTGGGCGTCGGACTCCGGGTTCTTCACCTCGAGGATGTTGAGCTGCACCTGCTTGCGGGTGAGCTTCTCGAGGTTGTTACGGATCTTCTCCGCCTCGGCGCCCTTGCGCCCGATCACGATGCCCGGACGTGCGGTGTGGATATCGATGCGCACCCGGTCGCGGGTACGTTCGATGTCCACCTTGGCAATGCCGGCGCGCTCCAAGCCTCGAGACATCATCTTGCGGATCTTCACGTCCTCCGCGATGTAGTCCTTGTAGAGCTTGTCCGCGTACCACCGGCTAGTCCAGTCGGTCGAGATGCCGAGCCGGAACCCATGCGGGTGAACCTTCTGACCCATTACTCGGTCCCTTCCTCGGCGTCGCTGCCGGCGTCTGCCTTGCTCGCCGGCGCTGCCTTCTTGGCCGCTTTCTTAGCGCTCTTGGTTGCCTTTGGCGCGTCCTGCGACGGCTCCGCCTTCTTTGCGGGCGCAGCCTTCTTTGCTGGCTCCGTCTTGCTTGCCGGCTCCGCCTTGCTTGCTTGCTCCGCCTTCTTAGGCGCCTTTTTCGCGGCCTTCGCCGGCGTCGGATCTTCGTCGACGATGGCGATCTCGTCGTCGACGTCGGTCGCTGGCGTCGTGGCCTTCGCAGCCTTGGCCGGCGGTGCCGCCTTCGCGGGTGCCGCCTTGGCCGCTGCGGGCCGGCGCGGCGTCGGCGCGATCACGCTCTCCAGCACGATCGTGATGTGGCAGGTGCGCTTGCGGATGCGGTAGGCGCGGCCCTGGGCACGCGGCCGGAACCGCTTGAGCGTCGGGCCCTCGTCCACGAACGCCTCGGAAACCAGCAGCGAATCCGGGTCGAGCCGCTCGTTGTTCTCGGCGTTGGCAATCGCGCTCGCCACCACCTTGTAGACCTGCTCGCTCGCGGCCTGCGGCGCAAACTTCAGCACCGTGAGCGCATCCTTCGCGGGCAGGCCTCGCACGAGGTTCACCACGCGGCGCGCCTTAGTCGGCGAGATGCGTACATAGCGCGCGCTCGCCCGGGCACCGGGCAGCACCGCCGCGTCGCTCTTGGTTGGCATCATTGCATCCTTCGTCTGCCGGGTCGTCGATCCTGGCTCGGCCGCCGCTAGCGGCGACGGGCCTTTCGGTCGTCCTTCTCGTGACCCTTGAACGTGCGGGTCAATGCGAACTCGCCGAGCTTGTGACCGACCATCGCCTCGGAGACGAACACCGGCACGTGCTTTCGTCCGTCGTGTACGGCGATGGTGTGACCGATCATCTCGGGCACGATCATCGAGCGCCGCGACCACGTCTTGATCACGGTCTTCGAGCCCTTGTCGTTCTGCACTTCCACCTTCTTCATCAGGTGGTCGTCGACGAACGGGCCCTTCTTCAGGCTGCGTGGCATCTCTCAAGCTCCCCTAGCCGCGCTTGCGGTTCGCGTAGCGGCGACGAACGATCAGGCGGTCGCTCGGCTGACCCTTGCGACGCGTACGGCCTTCTGGCTTGCCCTGCGGGTTGACCGGGTGGCGACCACCGGACGTCTTGCCCTCGCCACCACCGTGCGGGTGGTCGACCGGGTTCATCGCCACACCGCGGACGGTCGGACGCTTGCCCTTCCAACGCATCCGGCCGGCCTTGCCCCAGTTGATGTTTGACTGATCGGCGTTGCCGATCTCGCCGACTGTCGCGCGGCAGCCAACCAGCACACGCCGGATTTCGCCGGAGGGCATGCGCAGAGTTGCGTAGTCTGCCTCGCGGCCGAGCAACTGGATGCCGACGCCGGCCGAGCGTGCGAGCTTGGCGCCGCCGCCCGGTCGCAACTCGACGGCGTGCACCGTGGTGCCGACCGGGATGTTGCGCAGCGGCAGATTGTTGCCGGGTCGGATGTCCGCACCCGGACCCGACTCGACGGCGTCGCCCTGGCGCAAATCCTTCGGCGCGATGATGTATCGCTTCTCGCCGTCCGCGTAGTGCAGCAGCGCGATGCGCGCCGTACGGTTCGGGTCGTACTCGATGTGCGCGACCTTCGCCGGCACGCCGTCCTTGTCGACACGCTTGAAGTCGATCAGACGGTACTGCCGCTTGTGACCGCCGCCCTGGTGCCGCGTGGTGATCCGGCCATGTACGTTGCGGCCGCCCCGGTTGTGCAGCGGAGCCAGCAGCGACTTCTCCGGCGTCGACCGAGTGACCTCGGCGAAGTCGGAGACGCTGGAGCCACGGCGGCCCGGCGTCGTCGGCTTGTATTTACGAACACCCATTTGTCTATACCCCTCAGCTGACCGGGCCGCCGAAGGCCTCGATGCGGTCGCCGTCGGCCAGTCTGACCATGGCGCGCTTCGTGTCCTTGCGCTTGCCGTAGCCGGTGCGCGTCCGCTTGCGCTTGCCCTCGCGGTTGAGGGTGTTCACCGACACGACCCGGACGTTGAAGATCTGCTGAATCGCATTCTTGATTTCCGTCTTGTTCGCGTCCGGCCGCACCTCGAACGTGTACCAGTTGCGGTTGAGCTCGCTATAGCTCTTCTCCGAGACGATCGGCGCGATGATGATGTCGCGCGGATCGGCGATCGTGGTCACTGGTCGGTCCCCTCATCGTCGGAGTCGGCCGGCTCGTCGGCCGCGGCCGCCTTCGCCGCGGACTTGCCGGTCGCCTTGGTCGCCGACTTTTCGGTCGCCTTGTCGGTCCCCTTCTCGGTCGTTGCCTTCGCCGCGGTTGCCTTGGCGCGCTTCGCCGGTGCGGTCTGGGCAACGACGGGTGCGCCGAGGAACTCGCCGAGCGCCTCGGTAGTGAACACGACGTCGTCGGAGACGAGCACGTCGTACGTGTTCAGCTGACCCGCCTCGAGAAGGTGCACGGTCGGCACGTTGCGCAGGCTCAGCCAGTTGATCTCGTCGTCCGCGCCGAGCACCACGAGCACGCGCTCCGACTCGGTCGCCCTGGCGAGCGTGACCATCGCCGCCTTCGTCGAGGGCGTCTCACCGTCCACGAAGCCGTCGACCACGTGGACGCGACCGTCGCGCGCCCGGTCGGACAGCGCACCGCGCAGCGCGGCCGCCTTCATCTTCTTCGGCGTCCGCTGCGTGTAGTCGCGCGGCATCGGGCCATGCACAACCCCACCGCCAGTGAACTGCGGTGCGCGTGTGGAACCCTGGCGAGCCCGACCGGTGCCCTTCTGCTTGTACGGCTTCCGGCCGCCACCGCGCACCTCGCCACGGGTACGCGCCTTGGCGGTACCCTGCCGTGCGGCGGCGAGCTGTGCCACCACGACCTGGTGCATCAGCGGGATGTTCGCCTGCACGTCGAAGATGTCGGCGGGCAGCTCGACGGTTGCCGTCTGGCCGCTCTCGTCGACCGTGACTACGTCGACCTTCGTCACTTCGGCACACCACCCTTCGCGAGCACGTTCTTCGCGGCGCCGCGAACCAGCACGAGCGCGCCGGCCGGGCCGGGGATCGCGCCGCGCACCAGAAGCAGGTTCTGCTCCACGTCAACGGCCTGAATGATGAGGTTCTGTACGGTGTAGCGCCGCGATCCCATCCGGCCGGCCATGTGTACGCCCTTGAACACCCGACCGGGCGTGGCACACGCGCCGATCGAGCCCGGCGAACGGTGCTTGCGCTCGACGCCGTGGCTGGCGCGAAGACCGTGGAAGCCGTGGCGCTTCATGACACCGGCGAATCCCTTGCCCTTGGTCTTGCCGGTGACGTCGACGCGGTCGCCTGGTGCGAACGTCTCGACGGTCACTTCCTGGCCGACCTCGTATTCGTTGGCGTCGGTGGTGCGCAGCTCGACGATGTGCCGGCGCGGCGCGACATTGGCCTTCGCGTAGTGGCCGGCGACCGGCTTGTTGACCTTGCGCGGGTCAACGGCGCCGTACGCCAGCTGGACGGCCGAGTAGCCGTCAGAGTCGGCGCTGCGGACCTGCGTCACGACGCACGGCCCGGCCTGCACCACAGTGACCGGGACCACCCGGGTGTTGTCCCAGACCTGGGTCATGCCGAGCTTCGCGCCCAGGATGCCCTTGACTTGCCTGTCCATGAGTCGGTCCTTCTACTAGACGGTCACGTGACCGTGGACGTGCGTTGCGGTGTCCACTCGCGACCGGCTACAGCTTGATCTCGATGTCGACGCCAGCGGGCAGGTCGAGTCGCATCAGCGAGTCGACCGTCTTCGGCGTCGGGTCGATGATGTCGATCAGACGCTTGTGCGTACGCATCTCGAAGTGCTCGCGTGAGTCCTTGTACTTGTGCGGAGAACGGATGACGCAGTAGCGGTTGATCTCCGTGGGCAGCGGCACCGGGCCAGCGACCTGTGCCCCAGTGCGCGTCACCGTCTCGACGATCTTGCGTGCCGAGGAGTCGACGACCTCGTGGTCGTAGGCCTTGAGCCGGATGCGGATCTTCTGTCCCGCCATGGTGGCTTCTGTTCCTTCTCTCGATACCGCTAGCCGCGTGGGCGTCGGCCCGCGCAGTCCCCCGGAAGCGTGGGGAGCAATCCCCGCACTCCGGCCCGTTGTCCGACCCCCGCGGTCGGGCGTGTCGGGCGGTCGGACCAGGCTCCGCCCCGTTCCGACTGCTCGCATTGGCGCCTCACCGCCGCCGCGACGCCGCGGCCCGAAGCGATCTCATGTCCACACGCCCGGTGCCGCCTGACGGAGGCCCGGAGGCACCTACCGCACACGGATTTGACCCCGTACAAGCAAATAGGCGCCGTGCGAGCGTGGTGGGTGGGCTCGAACCTTAGCCACGTGGATTCAGCATGAGGCCGCAACCCACCACGCTGCGCGGAACGCAACCTGTCCATTATGCCGCAGTCACCCGCGACATCGGAAATCAGGGTTATTCAGTTCACTTAAGGATCTTGGTAACGCGGCCGGCGCCGACCGTCCGACCACCCTCGCGGATGGCGAACTTGAGGCCGTCCTCCATGGCGATCGGCTGGATCAGCTTGACCGTCATGCCAGTGTTGTCGCCGGGCATCACCATCTCGGTGCCCTCGGGCAGCGTGACGACGCCGGTGACGTCCGTGGTGCGGAAGTAGAACTGCGGCCGGTAGTTCTGGAAGAACGGCGTGTGACGGCCGCCCTCTTCCTTGGACAGGATGTAGACCTGCGCCTCGAACTCGGTGTGCGGCGTGTTGGAGCCGGGCTTCACCACGACCATGCCGCGCTCGACCTCTTCGCGCTTGATGCCGCGGAGCAGGAGACCGACGTTCTCTCCGGCGCGCGCGTCATCCAGCGTCTTGCGGAACATCTCGATCGCGGTGACCTTGGTCTTGAGCGACTTCTCCTTGATACCGACGATTTCGACATCCTCGTTCGGCAGCAGGACGCCTCGCTCGGCGCGGCCGGTGACAACGGTGCCGCGCCCGGTGATCGTGAAGACGTCCTCAATCGGCATGAGGAACGGCTTGTCGATGTCGCGCTCCGGCTGCGGAATGCTCTCGTCGACCGCGGCCAGCAGCTCCATGAGCGCGTCCGACCACTTCTCGTCGCCCTCGAGCGCCTTCAGCGCCGATACGCGGATCACCGGGAGATCATCGCCTGGGTACTCCTGGCCGGACAGCAACTCCCGGACCTCGAGTTCGACGAGCTCCAGCAGTTCCTCGTCGTCGACCATGTCGGCCTTGTTGAGCGCCACGACGATGTAGGGCACGCCGACCTGACGGGCGAGCAGCACGTGCTCGCGCGTCTGCGGCATCGGGCCGTCGGTCGCCGCGACCACAAGGATCGCACCGTCCATCTGCGCGGCGCCCGTGATCATGTTCTTGATGTAGTCGGCGTGACCCGGGCAGTCCACGTGTGCGTAGTGGCGCTTCTCGGTCTGGTACTCGACGTGCGCGATAGAGATCGTGATGCCGCGCGCCTTCTCCTCCGGCGCCTTGTCGATCTCATCGAACGGCGTGTACGGGTTGATGGCCGGCATCTTGTCATGCAGGACCTTCGTAATCGCCGCGGTCAGCGTCGTCTTGCCGTGGTCGATGTGACCGATGGTGCCGATGTTGACGTGCGGCTTGGTCCGCTCGAACTTCGCCTTCGCCACTGGTTCCTCCTGTGGACTTCGTGTT
>DASTMZ010000062.1:0-48065 GCA_035713725.1 Micromonosporaceae bacterium | reverse complement strand
TACTGGTCGACCGGATCGCGTGCCATGCGGTCCGATGACGGTCGCCAGGCGATCGTGCTGGCGCACGTGGACGGTACGGACGACCAGGTGCTCACCCGTACCAAGGCGCTCATCCCAACGTTGACCACGGACACCGGCCCGATCTCCGTCACCGCGGGTGGCGCGGCCGGCGCGAACGTCGACGTCACCGGCCAGGTGACCCGCAGCCTCGCCATCGCTGAAGCGATCGCGGTCCCGGTGACGATGCTGCTCCTCGTGCTCGCGTTCGGCTCACTGGTCGCCGCGTTGCTGCCGCTGGCCATCGGCGGGGTGGCGATCCTGGGTACGTTCGCGGAGCTGTTCGTACTCGGCTCGGTCACCTCCGTGTCGGTCTTCGCCATCAACCTGACGACCGCGCTCGGGCTGGGACTCGGCATCGACTACGCGCTGTTCATGGTGAGCCGATTCCGCGAACAGCTGTCGGCCGGTGAACCGCCAGCGCTCGCGGTGGCCCGGACCGTGGCGACGGCGGGCCGGACGATCGTCTTCTCGGCGGCCACGGTCGCCGCCGCGCTCGCTGCGCTCCTCGTATTCCCGCTCTACTTCCTGCGTTCGTTCGCGTACGCCGGCATCGGCGTCGTGGTGATCGCGGCAATCAGTGCGCTCGTCGTGGCGCCCGCTCTGCTGGCCGTGCTCGGCCAGCGCGTCAACGCGGGCCGGCTGCCGTGGTCACGCGCCGTCCGAGGCGCTGCGTCGGCGTGGTGGGGTCGGGTCGCCGGCGTGGTGATGCGGCGCCCGGGCCGTACCGCGCTGCCGGTCGTCGGGCTGCTCGTGCTGCTCGCGGTGCCGTTGTTCGGCGCGCGGTTCGGCACCCCGGATCCCGGCGTGCTGCGGGCCAACGCGCCCAGTCGGGTGGTCGCCGACACGCTGTCCACGCGGTTCCCGGGCAATGCCTCGGCGCCGATCGACGTGGTCTCGGACGGGCCGGTCAACGCCGGCGCGCTATCCGGCTATGCCACGCAGCTGTCCGAGCTTCGCGGCGTCGTGTCGGTCGTGAGCAGCACTGGTACGTACGCGTCCGGCTCGCGTACCGGCGACGGCGATCCGTCGCTCGGCCGGCCGGACGGGCAACGAATCACCATCATCAGCGCTGACCAGCCGAAGTCCACGGCCGCCCAGGACCTCGTCCGAGCGGTACGCGACGCACCCGCACCCGCTGGCGTCACCACACTAGTTGGCGGGCAGGATGCCGAGCTGATCGACACGGTGCACGCCATCGGCACCCGCTTGCCACTGGCGATTGCGATGATCGCGTTTACCACGTTCGTCGTGCTGTTCCTGTTCACCGGCAGCGTCGTACAACCGATCCGGGCACTCGTGCTGGGGTCCCTCAGCCTGGTCGCGACGCTCGGCGCGCTCACGTGGATGTTCCAGGACGGGCATCTGGCCGGCGTGTTCGACTTCACGGCGCGGCCGATGGACATGGCAATGACCGTGCTGCTGTTCTGCATCACGTTCGGCCTCTCGATGGACTACGAGGTGTTCGTGGTCAGCCGCATCAAGGAGCTGCACGATCGCGGCGCGGCACCGAGCACCGCCGTGCCGGAGGGGTTGGCGCGCACTGGCCGGATCGTGTCGACCGCGGCCGGACTCCTCGCGGTGAGCTTCTTCGCGTTCGCCACCGGCACGGTGAGCTTCCTGCAGATGTTCGGCATCGGCTGCGGCCTGGCCATCCTGCTCGACGCGACGCTGGTGCGCGGTGTGCTCGTACCGGCTGCGATGCGCGTACTCGGCCGGATGGCCTGGTACTCGCCGCCACCACTGCGCCGGCTCTACGCGCGCATCGGGCTCGCCGAGGCGTAACTGAGTCGCCAGTGATGGCACACTGGCTGCCATGCGTTCGCGACTCATCGGCGTCATCGCGCTTGCGGTCATCGCAACGGCGCTCACCGCGTGTACGAGCAGCACGCCGCCCTCGCCGCGCGCGACCGCGCCCGGCTTGTCGGAGTCGTCGCCGGGCGGCACCGCCGCGCCGACCGGTTTCGCCGACTGGCCGACCTACCACGGCACACCGAACCGGAACGGCAAGTCGACCACGATGCCGGCCGCGAGCGGACCGATGCATTTGGTTCAGTCACTGAAGTTGGACGGCAAGGTGTACGCCTCGCCGCTGGTGGTACGCGGACTGACGATCGTCGCGACCGAGAACAACTCGGTGTACGCGTTCGACCAGTCCTACAAGCAGGTGTGGAAGCGGCACCTCGGTGCACCGTCGCCGGCGAGCCAGCGGCAGTGCGGCAACATCGATCCGCTGGGCATCACGGGTACGCCCATCTACGACGCGGGTACCAACCGCGTGTACGTCGCCGCGGAGCTGGGCGGCCCGGTGCGTCACATCATGTATGCGTTGGACCTGCGGACCGGCTCGGTGGCCTGGAACAAGAGCATCGACCTGCCCGGCGTCACCGCGCGGGACATGCAGCAACGCGGAGCGCTCGCGATCACCGGCGGGAAGGTCTGGGTGTCGTTCGGCGCGCTGGCCGGCGACTGTGGCGACTACAAGGGCCGTGTCGTCGGCGTACCGCTAGACGGCGGCAACGGCGTCGTGTTCTACAGTCCGCCGACCAAGCGCGGCGGCGGCATCTGGAACCCGAACGGACCGACCGTCGACGCGTCGGGCAACCTGCTAGTGGTGTCGGCCAACGGCGCCGCATTCCCCGGCGACGCATACGACCACACGAACACGGTCCTCCAGCTCAACACCAACGCCGAGCTCATCGACTCGTTCGCACCTACCGACTGGGCCGCGAACAACCAGGGCGACGTGGGACTCGGCTCGCAGGGCGTCGCGCTGATCGGCAACACGTGGGCGGTGCTCGGTGGCAAGTCCGGACCGGTGTACGTGCTCCGCCAGGGTCACCTCGGTGGCATCGGCGGCCAGGTGGACGTCCAGGACATCTGCAAGTCCTTTGGTGGCGCCGCCGTCGACGGCAACGTGGTCTACCTGCCGTGCACCGACGGCGTACGAGCGGTCCGCGTCGACGACAACGGCAAGCTGCACGTGCTGTGGCACACCAGCGGCTCGATCACCGGCTCGCCGGTCATCGGCGGCGGCCGGATCTGGGTGATGGATCCGTTCAGTGGCATCCTGCATGCCCTCGACCCGGCCAATGGTCGCAGCGTTGCCCAACTCGACGTCGGTGTCACCAACCGCTTCGCGTCACCAGCGCTCTACGGACCCGATGTCCTGATCGGCACCGACAACGGACTGGCGGTCGTCAGCACCTCCTGACGCCCGCGATCAACCGCGGCAACGATTGGCGCTAGTCGTCGGTCGTCGCACCGGGTCCGGTCAGCCACGCGCTCGAGTCGGCCTCCACCACCATGGGCGACACACCGTGGCTTCGCAGCACGATCTCGCCCCACGCAGCGGACGGGACGAACGGTTCGTCGCCCATCACCGTGACGTTCACGGCGCGGCCGGCGCGGAACGCCAGAACGTCGTCGCGACCGGCGTCGAGCCAGGCGAAGTCGCCGTCGCCGAACAGCCGCCGCCGGGCGCGCAGTGCGGCACGGTAGATCGCCAGCGTGGACGCCGGATCGTCCTGCTGCGCGTCGACCGCGAAGCGCCGGTACCAGTCCGGTTGCGGAAGCCACGGCGCGGGCGAGCCCGGCGGCGAGAAACCGAGGCTGGTGCCGCCGGCGCGCCACGGCAACGGGATGCGCGAGCCGTCGCGACCGTGTTCGCGGCCACCGGACCGGAACCAGATCGGGTCGCGGCGAGCGTCGTCGGGAAGGTCGAGCACCTCCGGCAGGCCGAGCTCCTCGCCCTGGTAGAGGTAGACCGACGCGGGCAGGGCGAGCAGGAGCAGCGCGGCGGCACGGGCACGCCGCACACCGAGTTCGACGTCCACCCGTCCGCGCGGGCGGATCAGCCGCACGGTGTCGTCGTCGGTCTGCATCGGCTGCGGTGCCGTCAACCCATATCGGCTCACCGACCGGTGCACGTCGTGGTTGTTGAGCGTCAGGGCCGGCGAGCCGCCGCGGTTCGGCGCGTTGCTGACTATGCGGTTGGTGACAATGCCGTCGATCGACGCCCGGAAACTCTGCGCGCGCCATGGCTGCAACAGGAGGTCGAAGTAGAAGACCTGATGCAGCCGTCCCGGACGGATGTAGTCGACGGCTTCGGACGGCGACAGCCAGACTTCCCCGGTGAGCGCGATGTCCCGGCCGTACCGGTCGGCGATCGCTCGCCAGCGCGCGAAGATGTCGTGTACGCCGGGCTGGTTCAGCATGTACGGGTTGTCGTAGGGCTCCGGCGCATCGGGCAGATCGGGGTGCTTCACCATCGCATACGCGACATCGATCCGGAAGCCGTCCACGCCACGGTCGAACCACGTGGTGAGGACGTCGTCGAACATCGCGGCGACGTCCGGATTCGCCCAGTTGAAGTCCGGCTGGGCGGCGTCGAAGCTGTGCAGATACCACTGTTCGGGGCCGTCCGGCCCGGTCACGCGCGTCCACGCCGACCCGCTGAACGTCGAGCGCCAGTTGTTCGGCGGCTCGCTGCCATCGGGACCACGACCGTCGCGGAAGTGGAAGCGGGCGCGCGCCGCCGATCCGGGTGCCGACGCGAGCGCCTCCTGAAACCACGGATGGCTCGACGAGCAGTGGTTCGGCACCAGATCCATCATCACCCGAATGTCGCGCTCGTGCGCGGCGGTGAGCAGCTTCTCGAACGCGGGCAGCCCACCGTAGGTGGCATCGATGTCGACGTAGTCCGCGACGTCGTAGCCACCGTCGCGGTTCGGCGACGGGTAGCACGGGTTCAACCAGATCGCGTCGACGCCGAGCGCGGCGATGTAGTCGATGCGATCCGTGACGCCGTGCAGGTCGCCGATGCCGTCGCCGTCGTGGTCGCGGAACGACCGCACGTAGAGCTGATAGACCACGGCCCGCCGCCACCACTCGTGCCCACTCGACGCCATCGACTGATCCCCGTTCACGACACTCCTTGATCGACGACAAGCATTTGCCAGATGTACGGCGACGGCAGGCGTACGTATGCGTGGTCGCCGTCGGCCACGACGGGAAGCGTGCGCAGTGCCGCCTGCCGGTCCGGGTCCGCCACGCGTACGGTGGGCAGCCGCCGACCGGTGCGCCGGATCCGCAACGTACCGCCTGGCAGATCGACTACCGGCTTGCGCGGCGCATCCCACGCGGTGTCGCCCTGACCGACCAGATTGACCAGGTGTACGACGAGCCGGTCTCCCGCGCCGACGATGCGTCGCCACACGGTGCCCGCTGACGGGTCTTCCCGAATCTCGACACCGGGAAACGACACGTCGCAGTCGTCGTTGTACGCGCCCGCGAGCGCCCCGGTCACGTCATGCAGCGACGGGTCGTAGAGCAATTCGACGTGCTCGACCGAAAAGTCGTACCAGCGCTTGAGCAGGCCGGCGGTGGACGCTTCGACGACATGGTTACGCACGTAGTAGGGGTCGACGAGAATCCGGTCCGCCTCACCGCACAGCAGTTGCGTCGCGCCGTGCGAGAACAAGGTCGCCATGGTGAATGCCGTCGCGCGGTCCGCCTCGACCGCTGTCGCGTCGCGATAGACGTGTTGGTATGCGGCGACCACGACCGGCTTGCCGGCGCCGGTCGGCTCGGTAGCGGCGGCTGGCAACGCGGCCGCCGACGCCGTGGCGACCGCGCGCGCCCGGCGGACCACGGCGGCGAGGTGGCCGAGCGTCGTGTGCGGCGGCCACACCTCGACGTAGATCGCGTCCTGCGGCGCCGCGGCGGAGCGCCACGTCGGAAAGTCGTTGACGTTGTTGAACACCAGCCGACCGCTCGGCAGCGCGGTCCGGGCGCTCGCGATGACCGACATGAACGACTCCGCCAGCGACACGTCGGTGCCGTCGGCTCGGATCGCGCGCTTCGGATAGCCGTACTGATCGAGGTGGAATCCGTCGAATCCGACGTCATCCGCCGCGGCGCGCAACTCGCCGGTGAAATGTGCGAGCCACGCCTCGTCGGCCGGGTCGACGAGCCGCAGAAAGTCTCCGAGCGCGTACGGCTTGCCGGACGGGTCGAGGAGCGCGGCGTACTGCCATGCGGGCCACTCGTCGTTGCCGACGCCGTACACCGCGGCGTAGCCGAGCGCGTTCGCGCCGACCCGGTGCGCGGCCGCCACGAGTTCGCGTACGGTCGCCAGCGCGATCGGCTGCCGCAGTGCGTCGAGATAGTTCTCGCCACCACCGAGCAGGTCGGCATGTCGGTATGCCCAGTCGTAGAACTGGATGTCGGTCAGGTGCAGGCGCAGTATGTTGTCCGCGACGTCCTCGACGCTCCGATCCGGTCGGTAGTCGGACACGAAGCCGTAGCGCATCGCGGCGGGTCGCTCGTCGTACACCTCGATCGCGGTACGCGCGACGTGCTGCCCGGCGCGCACCTCGGTGCCGTATCCACCCGGCGCAAGATGGCCGACCGCGACCACGCCATCGTGCGCGATCTTGCGGGTCGCGACCTCTGCGCCGAGGTGCCACACGCGCAGCGTCCCGGGCTCCGGCAGGCCGCGTACGTCAACGCTCGGCTCGCATGTCGCGTGCCAGGCCACGCGAGTCGGCAGCACCTCGAACGTCATCCCTTGACCGCGCCCGACGTCAGTCCCCGCACGAAGTGGCGCTGGAAGATGAGGAATACCACGACGACCGGACCGACCGCGGCGACCGAGGCCGCGAACACCAGGCCCCACAGCGTCGAGTTCTGGCCTTGGAACAGCGCGATGCCGAGCGGCAACGTCTGTCGGGTCGGCGTGTTGATGATGGTCAGCGCCCACGGGTATTCGTCCCAGCTCGCCAGGAACGTGAAGATCGTCGCGGTGGCCAGCGCCGGGCGGGCGAGCGGAAGGACGAGCCGCCAGTAGCGGGTGATCGACCCGGCGCCGTCCACCTCCATCGCCTGCTCGAGTTCGCGGGGTACGGTCTCGAAGAACCCGCGCAGCAGGAACGTATTGAGCGACAGCGTCGACGCGACGTAGAACACCACCAGCCCGGCCAACGAGTCCAGCAGCCCGAGATACTTCGCGAGGATGAACTGCGGCACGATCAGCATCATCGCCGGGATCATCAGCCCGAGAAGCAGGATCCGGAACAACGTCTCGCGGCCGGGAAAGTCGAACCGCGCGAAGGCGTACGCCATCATCGAGCTCAGCAGCAACGACAGCACCGTGGTCGCGATCGCCACCACGAGAGAGTTGAGGAAGTAGCGCGGGAAGTGGTCGGAGTTCCACGCTTCGACGTAGTTGCTTGCGGTGGCCGGATGCGGGATCCATTGCGGCGGCGTGGCAAGCACGTACTGCTGGCTCTTGAAGGACGTCGACAGCATGTACGCGAACGGCAGGATCATGACGATCGCGCCGATGGTGAGCACGAGGACGCGTGCCGAGACGGCGAGCCGACCGGTCCGCTGCCACGATGCCGTCATCGACGTCATGTGAGCGACCGATTCCGGAACACGCGCAACTGGATGACCGACAGCACGAACACGACGACGGTCAGCAACACCGCGATCGCCGATCCGTACCCGAAGTCGAGGTATTTGAACGCTTGCTCGTACATGAAGGTGAGCAGGACCTGCGTCTGATCGGCCGGGCCACCACCGGTCATCAGCAACACCGAGGTGAAGACGTTGAAGCCGCCGATGACGAGCATCACGGTCACGAAGATGGCGGCCGGCCAGATCGCGTGCAGTGTGACGGTGGTGAACCGCCGCCAGCGTCCGGCGCCATCCACCAGCGCGGCTTCCTCCAGATCCCGTGACACTCCTTGCAATGCGGCGAGGAAGATCATCATCGACCAGCCGATGCCCTTCCAGATGCCGAGTGCCGATATCGCGACCATGGCAGTCCACCGACCCGACAGCCAGGACGTGGCCCCGTTCGTCGCGTGTACGCCGTGCAGGACGTAGTTCACCAGTCCCGCGTTCGCGAACAGGTATTGGAACAACAGCGACACGACCACCCAGCTCGTCACGACCGGCAAGTAGAACAGCAGCCGGTAGATCGCGCGACCCGGTGCCTTCGCGTTCAACAACATCGCCACCAGCAGGCCGAGCACGATCTGCGGTGGCACGGTCATTGCCATATAGGCGCCGCTGTTGGCGAACGCCCGCCAGAAGATCGGATCGTGGAACGCCGTCGTGTAGTTCTGCCAGCCGATGAAGTCGCTCGTCGCGCCCGCGACGACGCGCCAGTCATAAAAGCTCATTTGGACCGCCCGGATCGTCGGGTAGATGATCAAAGCGGCGAAGAGTACGAAGCCGGGCGCCAGGAACGCGTACGGGATGGCCGCCCGCCGTACCGCGGCTCGGCGGGCGGGGGCGCGCCCGTGGATCGAGCGCACCCCCTCATCCGGCGCAGCCGCGGGGGTTTGCGGCCGCGTCGACGTCACCGCCGGCACAACTGATTCACTTCGTAGCCGTCAGCAATGGGTCGATGTCCTTCGCCGCCTTGTCCAGCGCGGCCTGTACGGTCATCTTGCCCTCGAACGCGGGCGTGAGATCGTCCTGCAACGCGGTGTCGATCTGCGGTTCGTCCGGCACCGCGGGACGCGAGCGGGCGGTCTGCAGCTGCTCGATGTAGGGCGCGAGTTCCGGCGATGCGGCGGACTCCTGTGCATCGAGGCTCGACACCACCGACATCTGCCCGGTCTTGGCCATCGACAGCTGGTAGACCGAGCTCTGCGTGAACGCGATGAACTGCTCCGCCGCGTCCTGGTGCTTCGAGCTCGCGGTCATCACGATGTCCTCGCCGCCGACCACGCTGATCGAGCCGCCCGGTCCGGCCGGCATCGGCGAATAGACCGGCTGGAACGACTGGTACTGGCCGGCCCAGATGGCCTTCATCCACGGACCGTCGAGGATGTTGGCATAGTTGCCCTTCGGCAGTCCGTCCTGTGTGGACACCGCGCCCTTGTTGCCGATCAGCAGGTTGGGGATCTCGCCCTCCTTGTAGAGGTTGACCAGCATCTGCACGGCCGCGACGCTTTGCGCGCTGTTCAGGTATCCGGTCGCCTGCGTCAGGTCCGCGTTCGTGATCTGGCCACCACCCGACCAGATCCACGGGAGGATGTTCCAACCCTGCAGGCCGCTGTCCGCGAACACCGGAATCTTCTTGGCGGCCAGCGCCGTCGCGTCGGTTTGCAGATCGGCAAACGTGGCCGGCGGCGACGAGATGCCCGCCGATGTCAGCGCACTCTGGTTGGTGATCAGCACTCTGGTGTTCGTGTCGAGCGGCAAGCCGTAGTAGTGGCCCTGCCATTTGTTCGTCGACAACGTACCCGGATAGGTCGCCTGTGCCAACGTGTCGAAGTTCGGCATCTTGCCGTCCAGCTGTGCGAAGACACCGAGGCTCGCGAACTTCGGCACCCAGATGATGTCGGAGCGGACGAGGTCCGGCAGTTGGCCGCCGGCCGCGCTCGTGGTGAGCTTCTGCAGCAGCGAGTCGTAGGGCACATCGACGTAGTTCACCTTGATGTTCGGGTGCGCCTTCTCGAAGGCCGGAATGATGGTCTGGCTCAGCACGTCGGTCTGCGCCTTGTTGCCGCCGTTGCCGTACGTGCCCCAGAACGTGAGCGTGACCGGACCGCTGGCCGACGACTTCGCCGGCGAACTGGAGCAAGCGTTGAGCGCGAGAGCCGCGAACAACGCCGTGGCCACCGGAATGGCCCACCTAGCCGTGGTGCGTTTCATGCCGGTTCTCCTCGGGGGGATGGAAGGTTCCGCGTGTTGCGCGGATCGGTGCTGCGTGTCGGGGTGGGATGCCATGCCGCTAGGCGATGGCCAGGTCGTGCGTCTTGATCAGCGGGTCGAACATGTGCTCCATGGCGAGGCTCGCGGCACCGCGGGCCCACCGGGTCCGGTCGCCGCGCTCCGCGTCGAGCTGCAGCTCGAAGTGGTCGTCGAGGCCGCCGAACGCATGTGCGTCGATGTGCCGGCGGACATCGGCGACGAACGCCTCGGTGAGGTAGGCCGCCTCGCCGCCGATGACCACGAGTTGCGGATCGAAGAGATTGATGAGATTCGCGATCGCCACGCCGAGACGCTCGGTGACCTCGGCGTAGATCCCGGCTGCCGCGGGGTCGTCCGCGCGGGCGAGGGCAACGAACTCCGCCACGTCGACGCGTGCGTAGCGACCACCGAGTTCGTGAACCCGACCGAGGACCGCGTGGTCGCCGACGTAGGCCTCGAGGCAGCCGGTCTTGCCGCACTCGCACCGGCGTCCGCCGATCTGACTGACCGCGTGGCCGAACTCGCCGGCGCCCCCGCTGGAGCCGCGATAGACGCGCCCCCCGCACACGAGTCCGGCGCCGACGCCACGACCGACGGTGACCACGGCGAAGTCGCGGACCTGCCGGCTCGAGCCAAACAGGCTCTCGGCGACGGCGAGGGCGTTGACGTCGTTGTCGATGAAGACGGGTACGCCCATCCGATCGCTGAACAGCTCGGCGACGGGTACGTCGACCCAGCCGAAGAACGGCGACAGGCGGCACACTCCGGCGCGCCAGTCGACCGACCCAGGCATGCACAGCCCGATGCCGCTGAGCTGGTCGCGAGGAATCGCCGCGGAGGCGAGCAGTTCGGTGACCGCCGACCCGCAGCGGTCGAGCACCGCGTCGACGGAGTGCGTGTGAAGCGGCAGGCACGCGTTCGCGACCACGGCGCCCTTGATGTCGACCAGCACCGCCAGGATCTCGTCGTCCATCACCTTCAGGCCGGCAACCACCCGGACCGAGGTGTCGAGATCCAGGAGAACCGGCCGGCGCCCGCCGGTCGACGCACCGACCGAACGCTCCACCAAGAAGCCCTCGTCGATCAGTTCGCCGACGATGCGAGTGATCGCGCCGTTGCTAAGCCCCGACAGCTCGGCCAGATCGGTCCGGCTGGTCGGGCCTTGTTCGCGCAGCAGGCGCAGCAGGAGGCGCCGGTTGAGCGCACGAACCGTGCCCTGATCGCCCTTAGCCGACATATCTACCCGCTTACTTGACTGTGTAGAACAAGTAAGCCGGACGATAGTCAGGTCGTTCGACGCATGTCAACGCTGTTGTCGAAGCGTTATGTGGCGGCGGTCCACGGTCGCGCACCAGTACCCGCGGACACGACCCGTACCCGCGGTTGCGCGCTCGCGGCGGCCCGCCATGGGTAGCCTCTCCCCCATGCAGCTCGGCGCGCACCTGCCGCTGATCGACTTCGACGGCCGCGGCTGGCCGGCCGGACGCGTGGCGACCTACGCACGTAGGGCGCGCGATCTCGGATACGACTTCGTCTGCGCGAACGACCATCTTGCGTTCGAGAAGCCGTGGTTGGACGGCATTGTCGCGCTGGCCAGCGTGGCCGACCAGACCGGCGATATGCGGCTTGCGACCACGGTGTCGTTGCCGGTGATCCGAGGGCCGGTGGCGCTGGCGAAAGCGGCGGCCGCGCTCGACATCGTGTCCGGCGGACGGCTGGTGTTGGGCGTCGGTCCCGGTTCGTCGGCGCGCGACTACGAACTCGCCGGCATCGACATCGCCGGGCGCTGGACGCGGCTGGATGAGTCGATTCGGTTGCTGCGCACGCAGTTGAGCGAAGGTGACGTCGGATTCAATGGGCGTCACTACCGGGTGCCCACCGCGTTGGAACCACGCCCGATCCGTGCCGGTGGGCCGCCGATCTGGGTCGGTAGCTGGGGATCGGAGGCCGGACTACGGCGGGTGGCGCGGCTCGGAGACGGCTGGTTGTCCTCGGCGTACCACGCCACGCCCGACGCCGTTGCGGAGGCGCGTAGCAGGCTGGGTCTCGAGCTCGGAAAAGCCGGGCGACAACTCGACGGCTTTCCGTGCGCGTTGGCGACCATGTGGACGTACGTAACCGAGGACTATCGGGTGCGAGACGCACAGCTTCGCACGCTCGCCGGCGTGCTCAGCCAGCCGGTGTCGGCGCTCGCCGACCAGGTACTCGTCGGGCCGGCCGACGCGTGCGCGGATCTACTTCGCCGCTATGCCAACGCCGGCGTCGACTTCGTCTTCGTCTGGCCGATCGCCGACGATGTGGCACAGCTCGAAATGGTCATGCGCGACGTCGTACCACGGATCTAGCGCGTCCTTACGGGACAATCACGATCTTGGCCTGGGCATGTTTGGCACCGACGTACGCGACCGCCTCCGACGCCTCGCTCAACGGGTACGTACGCTCGATCAGCGGCGCGACCTTGCCGGTCGCCATCAGGCGGGCCAGCAGCCGCAGATCGTCGACGTTGTTCTTGGCGAGCATGCCGACCAATCGCTGGCTGCCGAGGCGCGAGGCGACCATCACCGTCACCAGGCCGCCGAGTGGACCGATGAAGCGGTTGCCCATCGGGCCACCCACGATGACGAGCGTGCCGCGTGGCGTCAGTGCGCGCCGTCGATCTCGGATCGAGCGGGTGCCGACGATGTCGAGGATCAGGTCATAGTGCACGCCGGGGTCGACGAAGTCCTCGCGTGTGTAGTCGATGACATGGTCGGCGCCAAGCGACCGCGCCGCCGGCACGTTGCGAGTGCTGCACACGCCAGTGACCTCGGCACCGAACGACTTCGCGATCTGCACCGCGAACGTACCTACGCCGCCCGACGCACCGTTGATCATGACCCGTTGTCCGGCCTGGATCCCGCCCTTGTCGCGCAGCGCCTGCAGCGCGGTGAGGGCGGCGACCGGCACCGCTGCGGCCTGCTCGTAGGTGACGTTGGCCGGTTTGGCGACCACCCGGTCCGCGCGCGCACAGAGGTATTCCGCGAACGCGCCGCGTCGCATGCCGAATACCGCGTCGCCGGGCTGGAACGCCGTGACGTTCGCACCTACGGCCGCCACCTCACCGGCCACGTCGGTCCCGGGGCGTTGCTGTTTCGGTGTCAAAAATCCCTCGCCGAGCCGGGCGATGTAGGGCACCCCGGTGATCAGATGCCAGTCCTGCGGATTGACACCCGCCGCCCGTACCCGAATCAGCACTTCGTCATCGCCCGGTACGGGTGTCGGAACGTCCCGCAACTCGAGTACGTCGGGCGGACCGTACGCAGGTTGAACCACTGCCTTCATCGTGCACCTCGCTCCTCGCCACGGCCGGCGCTCATTCGGACACGACATGCGTGACAATTCGGTACCCCCGGGCTGTGCTTTGCGCCGCCGGCACCTACCGTGATTGCCTGTGCGAGCTTTGTATCAGGGCCAGGCCACGATCGCGCGGCGAGACGGCAGCTACGTGCCGGTCGAAGTGACGGTCTGGAGCGACGACGCTGGGTCGCACACGACGTGGGGCGGCCGCGCCGTGGTGCGCCCGCCGCACACACTGCGCAATGACCAGGGCGACGTGTGCTTGCTTCGCTGGCCGGTGCACGATCGCGGATACATGGTCGGACAGTGCGTTCCGTCGTCCGGCCAACTCGAGTCGGCGGCCGAGACGTACCGGCTGGTGGGTGTCGGCGAACCGACCCACCGCGCAAGCGAGCAATAAGCCGCCGCTCGGTCAGCTCGGTCAGCTCGGTCAGCTCGGTCCGCTCGGTCAGCTCGGTCAGCTCGGTCCGCTCGGTCCGCTCGGTCAGCTCGGTCCGCTCGGTCCGCTCGCCGGGTCGGTGACCGTCACGTGGACCACAGCGCGACCGAGTGACCGATGCTGGGCAGCGACCGTCACCGTTCCGGTCTGCCCCGCCAGCGATTGGACGAACGCCCCGCCGACGCCGCCGTACGCGCCGAATGCGAACGGATTGTCGCCCACCAGGAGCGCGGGTCCGGACAGCGACAACACGACGTCGCCGGTCACGTTCGCCCGCCGGTTGCCGTATGCGTCGACGGCGCGAAACGTGACGCGGGTGGCGTCCGAGCCGTCCGCCTCGATCGACTGGTTGTCGGCCGTCAGCTCGAGCCGATCTCGCGACGGGTCGGCGGACATGCGCACGGTCGCAATCCATTGACCCCGCACATAACCGTCGATGCGCAGATCGCCACGGCCGCTGACGAGTACCGGGTCGGCAACCGGCAGACTCACGAAGACCGGTGGGTACGCCAGGTACGGAAACTGGCGTGCGTCCGGCACTCCGGTCGCCACGTGTACGTCGTCGACGTACGCCTCCAGCCGGTCGCAGTTCGTCGCGATCATCACTGGTGCGTTCGGATCGGTGAGTGCCGTCGCAGCCGCGCCGTCCCGCAGCACTTCGGATCGACCCCACGAGAACGTCGGCAGGATGACGCCACGGACCGCCGGGTCGACTTGCGACCGATAGAACGCGGCCCCCGGCTTCGGCATCCGGAACGTGTCCACCACGCCGGGCGTCTTGAGCGATCGCCAGATCCGACGACCACCGTTCATTGACGCGTAATCGATGCCGGCCCAGGCGAGCACGCCCGCGTAGCGCGCATCGGCCGCCGCGATGTCGTGCACCTGCGCGTGCATCAGCGCTTGCGAGGCCAGCACCCGGTCGGAATCGACCCAGCGGAACCGTGGCGGGCCGGCGAGCGCGCCGACCGTTTCGCTCACCAGATATGGCACGCCGGGCAACGGTGGCAGCAGCACCGCGCCGCCGTCGCTCCCGTGGTAGTCGTCGAAGCCGAACACGTCCTGCGCCCACCCGTCGGTGGAATGCACTCGCATCGCGCCGGTGGTCGGGCGCGTGCCGTCCAACTCGTACGCCAGCCGGCGCGTCTTGGCGTAGAGCGCCGGGGCGTTGCCGGTTTCGTCGAGCCGAGTCGCCCAGACGATGACCGACGGTCGGTTGCGATCGCGGACAATCATGTCGCGAACGTCCTGCAGCACCATCTCCTGCCATCGCGCGCCGCCGAGATGCACCCAACCGGGCGGCTCTTGCCACACCATCAGGCCGAGTTCGTCGCAGGCATCCAGGAAGTGCGGCGACTGCGGGTAGTGCGAGCAGCGCACCATGTTGCAGTTCAGCTCGCGCCGAAGGATCTCCGCGTCGCGCCGCTGCAGCCGCTCGGGCGCGGCCATGCCGAGATACGGGAACAACTGGTGCCGGTTGACACCGAAGATCTGCAGCCGCGCGCCATTGAGGAAGAAGCCGTCCGGCCGAAAGGACACGTCACGAAAACCGATCCGGCGCTCCAGCGAATGCTTCTCGGCACCGCGTACGGCCAGCGTCACCCGTACGACGTAGAGCTTCGGGTGATCCGGCGACCACAGCTCGGTGGCACCGAAGCCGTCGACGTGTACGGCTGCCGCGACGGTGCCGACCACCAGCCGGATTTGCTGTGTTCGTACCGCCAGCCGCCGCTCGCCGTCCAGCAGCTCGACGGTGAGCGTCGCGGGCGACGGCGGCGCGATCGCGACGTCGACGGTGCACTCGACGTCGAGACTCGGTGCCCCGGTCAGCACGTCGACCGGTCGCGCGAACACGTCGGCGACGTAGGCCTGCGGTACGACGCGGAGCGTGGCATCGCGGTAGATACCACCCGGTTGCAGGAAGTCGATCGTCGACGGACCGTGGTCGCTCGCGATCGGCGGGACCGCCATGCACCGGGCGTCGACGATGATGGCGAGCAGGTTGTCGCCGGCCACGATGTGTCCGGTCAGCTCAACGGACCACGGCAGATATCCGCCACGGTGCGCGCCGATCGACGCATCGTTGAGCACCGCGATGGCGTTCACCATGATCCCGTCGAAGTCGACGAAGACACGGTTGCCGCGAAGCGGCGCGCCATCGAAGTGCCGACGATAGATCCACACCCGCTGCCAGTCGCGCGGATCCCAGTCGCTCCATGACAACGCACAGACCGTGTGTGGCAACGTGATCGGCGTGAACGACCGGTCGTCGCGTTCGACGGCCTCGGCGCCGGGGTCGTACTCGCCGCCGAAGAGCCACCCCGTGTTGAACGCGTGGCTGCCGATGCGCGACGCCGACGCCCTCCTCGATCGTTGCGTGTCGCGCGACAGCACGAGCATCGGTGCCAACACGGCCGCCGCCACGGTCGCCAGGCCCGCCTTCACGACCGCCCGTCGGGACGGTCGCGCGCCGCTCGTCGCATCGCTCGACCGCCGGGTACCGCGCCGGAACCATCGGCCGACACGTCGGGCGCGACGAGGCTCGGTGGTTGCCGATCCGATTCCGTCCACCGCGCCCCCCGACGCCGCCGCGATTCAGTTATCGAATACACACGTGCGGCGACCACCACGGCCGAACGTCGACCGGAGTCAGTGGCGCTGCCGTGTCTGGCGGGGGTCCAGCGCATCGCGCAGGCCGTCGCCGATGAAGTTGACCGACAGACAGATCAATAGAATCATGGCGCACGGCGCGTAGAACAGCCACGGTCGCGTCTGGATTGCATTCTGCGCCCGGTTGGCAAGCAACCCCAGGGACGTGTCCGGATCCTGGATGCCGAGCCCGAGGAACGATAGGCCGGCTTCGGCGAGGATCGCGGCTGCGACCGTCAGCGTGGTCTGGACGATGAGCGTGCCGGTCACGTTCGGCAGCAGGTGACGGAACATGATGCGCATGTCCGACGCGCCGAGCGCACGCGACGCCTCGACGAAGTCCTTGTTGCGCAAGGACAGCACGTCGCCGCGGATGACACGGGCGCTGACGACCCACGTCAGGAGGCCGAGCAGCAGCGCCACCGTGTACCACGTACCGCTGTAGCGTTCGGCCAGCGCGCCGACCACGACGACGAACGGCAGCACCAGGACGATGTCTACGATGCGCATCATGATCGAGTCGACCTTGCCGCCGTAGAACGCCGACATGATGCCATAGGGCGCACCGATGCCGGTGGAGATTATGGTCACCAGGAACGCGATGATGATCGACTGGTGTGCACCGCGCAGCACCAGCGCGAGGTAGTTGTGGCCGAGCTCATCCGTACCGAACGGATAGGCGAGCGACGGTCCCGACGAAATCGGGCTGGTCATCGAAACGTAGCTCAGCCGCAGCACCAGCGGCGCGACGAAGACCACCAAGACCAGCAGGGCGAAAAATGCCAGCGCGCCGATCGCGAGGCGGTGGCGCAGAAAACGCCGGACAATGAGCGAGAGCTGCGAGCGTTGCTGGACGGTGAACTCACGTTCGATGCGTTCGGCCGGCGCTGGCATCGTGCCGAGCGCCGGCGGCTCGCCGGTCACGGCGATGGTCTCGATCGCAGGACGGTACGTTCTCCCGCTCATGGCGAATCCTCCGGTGCGAAACGACGACTGGATAACCGCTCCACGCGCTTCTGCTGTCCGACGACAGGGATGTGTGCGGCTATGGAGTAGGACCATCGACGGCGTGGGTACGGTTGCGACTCGACTCCCTCGATCCGTCACCGCGAATTCACGATGTCGTCCCGCTCAACCGGTGTGTGCCACTGCCCCGCCCGGGTGGCCGGACACGTTCGTGCAGCTCACGTGCGTTCGATCCGGTGATTGATTCGTTGGCCGCCACCAGCACATTTCGACGCGAACTGACATTCACAGACTCCGTTCGCCTATTCGTTATCGTGGTGACATCGGCCCGCGACAGCACGCGGCACGTTGAGCATTCACAAATGCGCCATCGGATCGGTGGCATCGTGTCGCACCGCGACGAAGGGAGCCGCCGTGATCGTGCGCGAATGGTCCGGCACGGTACGAGCCGACGACGCACCCGCGTATCTCGCGCTGATGCGTCGACATGCGCTTGCCGACTACCAACGCGTAC
This sequence comes from Micromonosporaceae bacterium, assembly GCA_035713725.1. Classification (GTDB taxonomy): domain Bacteria; phylum Actinomycetota; class Actinomycetes; order Mycobacteriales; family Micromonosporaceae; genus DASQPR01. Next base: position 30,390 of record DASTMZ010000062.1, on the reverse strand, counting down.
CCGGCAACCTGGGTGCGCAGGTCTGGCATCGTGCGGAGGCCGAGGACACCGTGCGCTTCGTGACGGTGTCGTGGTGGGAGTCGCTTGCCGCGGTCGCCGCGTTCGCCGGTGACGACATCGACGCCGCGACCTACTACTCGTTCGACGACGACTATCTGATCGACCGCGGCCCACGGGTGCGCCACTACCTGGCCCACACCGACTGAGACCCCACCCGATGCGGGACACCGGATCGACGGGCACCGGATCGACGGGACACCGGACCGGCGGCGCACCAAGGCGCCAGATACGCTTCGGCCGGTGAGCCAGTCAATCCAGCAGCCGCATGGCGAGCAGCAGGTCGCCCGCCTGTACGCGCCCGGTGACATACGCCTCGTTCGCGAGCCGATTCCGGTGCCGCTCGACGGCGAGAGCCTCATCCGCGTCACGGCGGTCGGGCTCTGCGGCTCGGATCTGCACTGGTTCGGTGAAGGCCAGATCGGCGACGCCACGCTGACGCGGCCGCTCGTTCTGGGACACGAGTTCGCCGGAATCGTCATCGGCGGCGTGCTCGACGGACGTCGGGTGGCCGTGGATCCGGCGATCCCGTGCGAGCAGTGTCCGGCCTGCCGACGGGGTCATCGGAACCTGTGCCCCACCGTCATCTTCGCCGGCCACGGTCGACAGGACGGCGCACTTCGCGAGCACCTCACGTGGCCGACACATTTGCTGCACGAGCTGCCGGAACAGATCGACGACACCGGCGGCGCGATGCTCGAACCGCTTGGCGTCGCGTTGCACGCGATGAACCTCGCGCGTCTCCGGCCCGGCATGTCGGTCGCGGTGGTCGGCGCAGGCCCGCTCGGTCTCCTGCTGATCCAGCTCGCGCGCGCGACCGGGGCCGGCACGGTCATCGCGGTCGAACCGTTGGAACAACGGCGTGCCGCGGCGTTGGCATGCGGTGCCGACCATGCGGTTACGGCCGACCAGGCACACGACGGAGCGGTACGCGCACTCGCCAGCGACTGGGGCGTGGACCTCGTGTTCGAGGTCGCCGGCAACGACGACGCGATTGGCATCGCTCTCGAGGCGGCGTGCCCCGGCGCCCGGATCATGCTGGTCGGCATCCCGGATGACGACCGGAGCACGTTCGTCGCGGCCACGGCGCGACGCAAGGGTCTGACTCTCATGCTCGTACGCCGCATGCAGGACCACTACGATCGCGCAATCCAGCTGGCGAGCCGTACGGCTGTCGATCTCGGCGCGGTCGTCTCCGATCATTTCGCGCTGACCGACGTGACCGAGGCGTTCTCGTTCGCCGCGAGCCGGCGCTCGCTCAAGGTCGTCGTACACCCGTAGCCGCCGGGCGACTGCAGGTGCCCGCTTGCCGCAACCGTTGCATACCGTAGTGGCATGCGTGCGACCTCCGCCGACGCGGCTGTGGTGTTCGACATGGATGGCGTGATCGTCGACTCGGAACCGCTCTGGGTGCGAGCGCGCCAGACACTCGTCGACGCGGCCGGCGGCCACTGGCTGCCGGAGGCGGCGACCGCGATGATGGGTGTGAGCTCGGCCGAGTGGTCCGCGTACATGCGTGACCAACTCGGCATCCCGATGACCGCGGAAGAGATCCGTGACGATGTTGTCGGCCGGATGTCGGCGCTCTACCGGCAATCGCTGCCGCTGCTGCCGGGCGCGGTCCGGGCCGTTCAACAGATCGCGCAACGTTGGCCGGTCGGCATCGCCTCCGGATCCGTACGCGTGCTCGTGGATGCCGTACTGGCGTCGAGCGGCCTGGATCGCTACGTCACCGCGACGGTGTCGAGCGACGAGGTCGCCGAGGGTAAGCCGTCACCGCTGGTCTACCTGGAGGTGTGCCGGCGGCTGCACGCCCGGCCGACCGCGTCCGTGGCGATCGAAGACTCCGGCAACGGCATCCGCTCGGCACTCGCGGCCGGCATGTCGGTGGTGGCCGTCCCGCGGCCGGGTTTCGAGCCGGACGCTGACGTGCTGCGGCGCGCGACGACGGTGTTGCCGGATCTCACGCGGCTCGACGTCCACCTCGTCACGCGGTTGCTCACTCAACCGTGAACACCGTCGCCGGCGAGCCGATCCTGGTCGCGTCGGCGTCGGTACCGTGGTCTGCGTGATCAACGACGAGTTGGCGCGCAACGCCGTCGAGGCGTGGGGCGACGATGGTGCCCGATGGCTCGCCGCGCTGCCAACGGTGCTCCGGGAGGTGGCGGCGGCCTGGGAGCTGACGGTCGGCACGCCCTACGAGTTGTCGTACCACTACGTGACGGCGGTGACGTGTGCAGACGGTACGCCGGCGGTGCTGAAGCTGGGCGTACCGAGCGGTGACTCGTTGCGTAGCGAGGTCCCAGCGCTGCGTGCGTGGGACGGTCGTGGCGCCGTCCGACTCTTGCGCGCCAACCTCGATCGCGGCGCTCTTCTGCTGGAGCGCGCGGAGCCCGGCTCGCGGCTGGCCGACCTCGTACCGAATCGGGACAGCGAGGCGACCGCGGTCGCGATCGACGTCATGCGACGGCTGGCCGTGCCACTGACACCGGACTGCTCGATGCCGGACGCGCTGAGCCAGGGCGTGGCGTTCGACGACTACCTCGCGCTGCACGGCGACAACGGCCCGCTACCGAGCGATGTCGTCGCGCTTGCCGGCGGGCTGATGCGCGAGTTGTGCGCGTCGGCAAACCAGCGCGTCGTGCTGCACGGCGATCTACACCACGACAACATCCTGCGTGCGACACGGGAACCGTGGTTGGCCATCGATCCGCACGGCATCGTCGGCGACCCCGGTTACGAAACCGCCTCGCTGCTGTTCAACCCCGACCCGGACAACCGCGACGAGGCGCTGACCGCGCTCGTACCGGCACGGATCGAACAGCTTGCCGACGGACTGGCCATGCCCATCGAGCGCGTGGTCGCGTGGGGGTTCGTCAAAGCCGTGATGTCGGACGTGTGGACCGCCGAGGGCTGGACGCCGGCCGCGCGCTCGCCGATCAGTCGGGCGCTCGACGTCGCCCGCCTGCTGGCGCCGATGCTGGCCGACTAGCCGATACCGGCCGCCTAGCCCGTTGCTGCCCGACAGGCGATGCTGCCCGACTAGCCCGGGCCGGCCGAGTGGCGGATGCTGTCGGAGACACCACGCTGCCGGGACACGCCGCGGAGAAGACATGGCCCACATCGTCGACAGGCTGCTCGCGAGCGACGAACCCGCGATCCGCTGGAAGGTCCGCCGTCAGGTGCTGCTCGAGGACCCGGACTCCCGCGGCATGCGCCAACTGCGGCGCGCGGTCCGTGACTCACCACTGGTGCGCGCCCTGCTTGCCGGCCAAACCGAGCGGAGCACGTACGCGAAATGGACCGGCCGTCACTGGGTGCTGATCACGCTCGCGGACATTGGCTATCCACCGCACGATCCGGAGCTCGAACCGATCGTCGCGAAGACCATGGCCACCTGGCTCGCGCCGCACTACTTCGCCGAATACGAAACGCAACGCAAAACGAACGCGCGCGCAGTTCCGGTCATGAACGGGCGTCACCGCCGCTGCGGCTCCCAACAGGGCGGCGCGCTCTTCGCGGCGGTCCGGCTCGGACTTGCCGCGCCGGAGTCGGACCAGCTCGTCGAGCGTCTGCTTGCGTGGCAATGGCCGGACGGCGGCTGGAACTGCAGCCTGAAGCCGGCGGCCGCGTCCTCATCGGTCTACGAGACGCTGCTGCCGATGCGTGGGCTCGCCGCGTACGCGGACGCTCGGCAAGACGACGACGCGCGCCGTGCGTGCGACCGCGCCGCCGAGGTGCTGCTGACCCGCCGCCTGCTTTTCCGCCGATCTACCGGTGCGATCATCCGCACCGAATGGACCAAGCTCCACTACCCCGTCTACTGGTACTACGACGTGCTCGCGGCCGCGAAGGGCCTCATGGAAGCAGGTCATCTCAACGACGACCGCTCCAGCGACGGACTCGACATGTTGGAGGCCAAGCAGCTCCCCGGCGGTGGTTGGGCCGCCGAGGCGCGTTACTACCGATCGCCCGGTACGAGCGGCAACCAAGATGTCGTCGATTGGGGCGGCGCGAAGACGAAACAGATGAACGAGTGGGTCACGGCGGACACGCTCGCGGTCCTGCGCGCCGCCGGCCGAGCGCTGAGCAACGCCACGGCGTCGAGCAACGCGGCCGGCGTTGAGCAACGCAACTGGCGTCGAGCAGCGCCAGGCCCACACTGAGCGTCGCGTTTGCGATGTCGCGCGCGAGGGCATGTGGCGCGGGTCGTTGAACGAGGGTGTGAACCGTTGTCCGCGTCCATGCGATGAAGGATGGTGATGGACATACCCGATCACGGCGATCACGAACACGGCGAACGCGGTGCGCCATCAGAACCGACCACGCTGACCGTCGACGACGCGGACCTCGCCGCCACCACCCTGCCGTCGCGCGGCGGATCTGTGCGCGATCAACCTCGGGCGAGCTACCGAGGCGATATCGAGGGTCTGCGCGCGGTCGCCGTCCTGCTCGTCATGTACGGCCACGCCGGAGTCGCGATGCTCTCCGGCGGCTTCGTCGGCGTCGACGTGTTCTTCGTCATCTCCGGGTTCCTGATCACCGGCCTCCTCGTCGCGGAGTTGTCGCGAACCGGCCGCATCTCACTGGTCGCGTTCTACGCGCGCCGGGCCAAGCGCTTGCTGCCAGCGGCCGCGACTGTGCTGGGGGCGGTCCTCGCCGTCACATACCTCGCGCTGCCGCCGACACGCTGGCGTGGCATCGGCGGGGACGTCGTGGCAAGCGCGTCCTACTGGATCAACTGGCGGTTGGCCGCTGAAGCCGTCAACTACCTCAACAGCGACGCGCCGCCGAGCATGTTGCAGCACTTCTGGTCGCTAGCGGTCGAGGAACAGTTCTACCTCATCTGGCCAGTCTTGCTGATCGTCGTCGCGAGCATCGCTGCCCGCCGCCGTCGCAAGACTGGCGCCAGTGCACACCGCGGCTACTACCTGCTTGGTCTCGCGCTCGTCGGAATTCCGTCGCTGCTGTGGTCGGTGCACGACACCCGAGTAGATCCGGCCGGCGCGTATTTCGTGACTACCACCCGGCTGTGGGAGCTGGCGCTGGGCGCCGCCGTCGCGATCGTGAGCACGCAATGCGCCCGCCTGCCACAAGCGATTGCCGCCGCTGTCGGTTGGACCGGGCTGGCGGCCCTGGCCGCGGCCGCGGTCATCGTCACGCCCGCGACACCATTCCCCGGGTACGCAGCGCTGCTTCCGACACTGGGTGCGGTGGGCGTCATCGCCAGCGGCGAGGCAGCCGGACGGGCCGGGCCGGCGGCACTCCTCGGCCTGCGGCCAGTACGAGCGATCGGCGCTATCTCGTATTCGCTCTACCTCTGGCACTGGCCGCTGCTGGTCGGCGCCGAGGCTCGCTACGGAACCCTCTCGACCACGACCACGGTGGCCATCGTCACGCTGGCGTTCGTACCGGCGGCCATCACGTACCGGTTCGTCGAGAACCCGATCCGTACGAGCCCGCGCCTTGCCACGAGCCCAATGCGCGCCATTCGTACCGGCTTTGCGTTCACCATCGTGCCGGTGCTCGCCGTCGGAGTGGTCCAGGTCGCACACAACCCGCTTGCCCGGCAGGTTCACCCCGCCGATGCACTCGGGGCGCAAGCGCTGAACCAGCCCGGCCTTGCCGGCAGCCAACAGTCGCTCGACCGCGTCGGCCTTATCGTCCCGGACCCCGCGTCGGCGGTCACTGACGTACCCGACATCTACGCCGACCATCAGAAGTGCATCAACGAAGGCAACGACGACGCCACCGTCAAGAGTTGCGCGTACGGCAGCCCAGACTCGTCGTTTACGGTCGCACTGGTCGGCGACTCGCACGCCGCGCAATGGGCGCCCGCGCTCGAGGCGATCGCCGCCGCGCGCGGGTGGCGTCTGGTCATGTACCTGAAGTCGTCGTGCCCGTTCCTCGATGCGACCGTGGCGCTGCACGACCGTCCGTTCACCGCGTGCACGCGGTGGAATGCCAGCGTTCACAAGCGTCTGAGCGGAGCAGGGCGCGTTGACCTCGTCATCATCTCGGGCGCCGCCACCTACCGGATGTTCCGGGATGGCACGGAACTCTCCGGCGCGGACAACACCGCAACCGCCGAGGCCGCGATGCGACATGCATGGACCGACGTCGCCGCGACCGGGTCACCCGTCGCGGTGCTGCGCGACACGCCGCGACCGAGCTTCAACGTCCCCGACTGTGTCGCTCGCGAGCGCGACCACCTCGACCAGTGCACCTTCACGCCGGATACGTCGAGTGCTGCGAGCGCCAAGCAGGTGACCGCCGCGGCCGACATCGCGGGTGTCCACCTAGTGGACCTGAACGCTGACATCTGCCCGGGATCAGTGTGCCCGCCCGTTATTGGCAACGAGTTGGTGTACCGGGACGACAACCACATGACCGCGACGTACGTCCGATCACTGACCGCACCGCTCGACAGTGCGCTGCAGGGCGTCCTGGCATCAGCCACGCAACCGCTGGCGGCGCCCTGACTCGATCGATCCGACAGGCACCGGAACGGCCTGGCCACACCGCGCTTAGTGGCGCCATTTCGTGCCGATCTGGTAACCTATTTCGTGCTGGTGACAGCACGGAATAGGTGGGTACGCGATGGCTGATGTGACCGAGCCGACGGTATGCGAAGCGTGTGGCCGGAGGCTGGTATCGCAGGCCGGTCCGGGTCGTCGCCGACGATACTGCGATGCGACGTGTCGGAGCGCCGCTCGCCGTCGCCGTGAGTCCGCATCTGTCGTCAAGCAATCCTTGACAAGCAAGGAGCGTAAAGCAAAGCTTTACGACATGGAAAGCCCACCGCCGGACAGCATGGCCTCGGCGCTGGCCAAACTCGGCATGGCACTTGCCTCGGCCCAAGATGCCGAGTTGCGGCTGCGCGAGGCGGTCGACGCGGCCCGCGACGCGGGTCGAACCTGGGCGGAGATCGGCGACATCCTCGGCACCACGCGGCAGGCGGCGTTCCAGCGGTTCGGCCGGCCGATCGATCCTCGCACCGGAGCGCCGATGAACGACTCGGTGCTTCCGCAGGCCGCCGAAACGGCGGTCGGGTTGCTAGTCAATCTCGTCGAGGGCCGGTGGGACGACGTGCGCCGAGACTTCGATAGCAAGGTCGCCGAGGCGCTGCCCGACGCCGATTCGGTTGCCGCCATGTGGGCCGCGGTGGCCGGCAGATTCGGACGGTACGAGCAACGCATGGGCGAGCCGCACGCGCATCAGCTCGGCGACTACACCATCGTCGACGTTGCGCTGGAGTTCGAAGTCGGCAGTCAGGTCGGCCGCGTCAGCTTCAACCGGGACGGCAAGGTCGCCGGTCTGTTCTTCCTGCCGCCAGACGCCACCTGACACCACGCTCATCCGCACCGGAGGTGTGACACCGTGCACGCGGCCGCAGTCTGGATCCCGATCGTCGCGCTGGCGATCGGCTTCGAGGCGTTCTGCTACGTCGAGCTGGTACGCCGGCCCGCGCCGACGCTGCCGAAGGTCGTGTGGGCGCTGATCATCATCGCGCAGGTCCCGCTCGGCGGCATCTGCTATCTCGTGTTGGGTCGCGCCGAAGTCGACGGTCGCGGCGACCCTCAGCACGACGGTCCTCAGCACGACGACCCTCCGCATGCCGTGCCGACCCGCCCGCTCGCCACAGCGGGGAACGCCGGAGCGATTGGCTTAGCACCAGGCGATGCCGCCGACGCGATTCGTGGCGACCGACAGTCCGACGAACCAGCGGTGCGTACCCGAGGACTGACCCGGGTGTACCGCGACGGTGTCGGTCTGCACGACGTCGACGTATGCGTACCAGCGCGCGGGGTGTACGGCCTCGTCGGCCCGAACGGCGCCGGCAAGACGACGCTCCTGTCGATCCTCGCCGGGGTACGCCGCCCGGACGCCGGACGGATCGAGCTGGCCCCCGGCCGTACCCGCGTGATGTTGTGTCCGGACGCCCCGGCGTTCGAACCGTGGCTGACCGCGGCGGAGACGGTGGAGTTCTTCCGAACGGTCGACGCACGCGGCTCATCCGCAACCGCCCGCGCCGAACGGGGTCTTCCGACCGATGACGCGCTGTGGCACGTCGGCCTCGCCGATGCGCGCGACCGGCGCGTCGGCGGCTTCTCGCGCGGCATGACGCAGCGACTCGGCCTCGCGGTGGCACTGACGTCCGGCGCCGACGTGCTGCTGTTCGACGAACCGACGAGCGCGCTCGATCCGCAGGGCCGATCGGATGTGCTCGACCTGATCATCCAACTAGGTCAGGATCGCGCGGTGATGCTGTCCAGCCACATCCTTGCCGACGTCGAACGAGTCGCCGACACCGTCGGCATGCTGCGCGACGGTCGGTTGGTGTACGAGGGTCCGATGCGCGACCTGCTGGACGCGAACGTCCGGCCAAGCTGGCGGATCCACCTTCGGTCCGGTGCGGCGGCGCTCGCCGGCACGCTGCGTGACCTCGACTGGGTGACCGCCGTGGCACCCGACGCGAGCGGCCTGCGCGTCGACACCACCAGCCGGTACGCCGGCGAAACGCTCCTGCCGGCACAGATCGCGGCGAGCGGCGCCGAACTTGTGGCGTTCAACCCGGTCGGCGCGGATCTCGAAGCAGTGTTTCTGACCCTGTTGGGCGACGGCGTGAGCGCCGCGACGCATACCACGGTGCAGCCGGGAGCCGCACGGTGACCGCGCAACCGGCGGGGACCTCGGCCTCAGCCTCGGCCGGCATCGGCCGGTGGCGGCTCGAGTGGCTGCGCCTGATGCGTACCAGACGCTGGATCGCGCTGGTCATCGTGTTCCTTCTCGTCGGCTTCGGCGACCCGCTGCTCACTCGCTACCTCGGGGCGCTGCTGACCGGCGCGTCGAACACTTCGTACATCCACATCACGGTCACGAAACCTCAGCCGTCCGACGGCATGATCAGCTATTTCAGCAACATCACGACGGTCGGCACGCTCGTCGTCGTGGTCGTCGCGGGCCTGGCGTTCGCCGTCCGAGCAATTCCGCCGCTGGCGGTGCTCTATCTCACGCACATCCCGAGCCGCGCCGCCCTGCTTGTGCCGCGCCTCGCCATCGTGTCGGTTGCCGCGCTAGCGGCCTGCGGACTCGGGTCGGCGGCCGCCGCGTACGAGACGTCGATCCTGCTCGGTACGCCTGCGCCGGGCGCCACGGCAGCCGGGGTGGCGGTCGCGTGTCTCGGCACGCTACTCGCTGTCTCGGTGACCTTCGCCGCGACCGCGTTCGTCGCGAGTCAGGTGGCCGCGATCGCGGTCGCGCTCGTCGCGGTGCTCGTGATCGTGCCGTTGTCCGGGCTCATCCCGGGCCTGGCCAGCATTGGCCCGGCCGCCTTCCTCAACTTGCCGGCGGTTCTGCAGAACGCGGCGTGGACGACGGACGACTGGTGGGCGACCGCGATCACCATCGGGCTCATCGCGCTGCTAGTGGCGGCCGGGTTCCAGCGCGCACGCCGCTGGGAGCTGTGACCCCGTCAGAAACCGCCGGGCCCGGCGGCCGGTCAGCCGGCGTCGAGCGCCGCGACCGCGTCCCGGGCAAGACCGAGTTCCGTGGCGAGTGCGGCACGCAGCAGCCGCATTTCGACTGCGACGGTGACCATGCCGAAGCCGTCCTTGATGTAGCGGGACGCGGTGGTGCCCTCGTAGCAGTGGATGCCGCTGATCAGCTTGTAGCGAGCGCACGCGGCCTGGATCGCGTCCAACGCGGCGATGAACTCTGGCGCGTCGTAGGACGCCGGAGCGAGCCCTAGACCGAGGCTCAGGTCGGACGGGCCGACGTAGATGCCGGTCAGGCCATCGGTCGCGGCGATCTCACCAAGGTTGTCGAGTCCGGTGCGTGTCTCGACCATCGCTATACAGGCGACGCGGGACAACTCGGTCGGATCCGATGTGCCGGCGGACATCGCGGCGCGGAACGGGCCGTACGACCGCGTGCCGTAAGGCGGGAAACGGCACGCCGCGACCGCCCGCGCCGCTTCCGCGGCCGTTTCCACGAGCGGCACTACGACGCCGGACGCACCGGCGTCGAGTGCCTTCATGATGAGGCCGGGATCGTTTTCGACCACCCGGACGATCGGGATGGCGCCACCGACCGCAACGGCCTGGAGCATCGACACCAGATTGCCGTCGTGGGCGGCGCCGTGCTGCATGTCGACGCAGACGTAGGTGGCCCCGGACGCGCCGAGCGCCTCGGCGAGCAGCGGATCCCCCACGCTGCACCACAACCCGAGCGCCGGGCCATTGGCGAACGCATCGTCCCACGAGAGCCGTTGCATCACGGGCTCGTTCCTCTCCAGTCGGCACTGTCACAGCGATCGGTGCGCGCTCGTCGCGGCGCAACGTGGCGAACGCGGGCCGGCGAGCCGCCCACGATCACCGCGTGACATTCTGCGTCACGGTCACCCGGATCAGCCAGTGCGTTCGCGTCGTCACCGAACGACACCGCACCGACGCAGGCCGTAAAACCCCGTAGTTCTCCGGTATCGGTGCGGTCGGCCCAATGCGTACGTTGCGTCCGTGACGAACCCAGATGGCGAGACGGTGACACGGCTGGTCGAGGCGCTCGCTAGCCGGGACCGAGCCGGGTTCGACGAGATCCTCGATCACGACGTACGACTGCGTGCGCTCCTGCCGAGTCGGTACGTCGAGCATGCCGGCGTCACCGCGGTTGCGGACGAGATGCTCGGCTGGTTCTCCGACGTACCCGAGATCGTGCCGCTGCGTACCGACGTCGATACGGTCGGCGACCGCTGGCGCGCGTCATTCCGATTCGCACTGCGCGGTGGATCGATCGAGAGAGTCGTCGAACAGCATTGGTATTGCGACGTCGCCGACGGCAAGATCACCGGCCTCCGCCTCACGTGCTCCGGCTTCCGTCCGGTCACCGACGGGTCCACGACACCCGCGGCGACCGAATCGCCCGTCGCGGATCAGCGGCTTGCCGATTCGCCCGTCGCGGATCAGCGGATCGACGCGCTCGGCGACAGCTGCGCCACGCTCACTCCACGGATCGCGGCCGCCATCCGGCAGATGGCCGCCGGGGAGGTGCTCGGTGTGCTCACTGACGACCCGACCGCCGCCGACGACATCGCGGCGTGGACCGGGCTCACCGGGCACCGCGTAGTGGCAACCCGGGCGGAGGCCGGCGGCACACGGTTCTTCGTACGCCGATCGTGACGGCTCGGCTTACCCATCAGGCATCTCGCATCGGGAGGCGACATGACACCGACAGTCCTCGTGAATTGCACACACGGCCGTGAGGAGCCCGAACGCGCGACGCTTTCGTTCGTGGTCGGCAACGTCTCGGCCACCGCCGACCAGCCGACGTGCGTTCTGTTGACGTGCGACGGCGTCTGGCTCGGCACGCACGGGTACGCCGATGACGTGGCCCAGCCGGGCATGCCGCGGCTGCGGGACGTGCTGAGCTCGTTCGTCGACGCGGGCGGCGAGATCTGGGCGTGCGGCGCGTGCACTGGACCGCGCGGGATCACCGAAGGCGACCTCGTGAAGGGCGCCCGCATCGTGACGGCCGCCATGGTCGTGGCCGCGATGACGAGCGGCGCCCGCACCCTGACCTTCTGAAGTCCGCCCGCGTGCAGCACGCTGTAGGCATGAGCCAACCGCCACTCGTCGGTCGCGACGCGCATCGCGCGCAGATCCACGCGTGGCTTGCTGCCCGAATCGCGCGGGATCCTGGGATCGCGCCGGCGTTGTTCGTCAACGGAGAAGCGGGCGTCGGCAAGACCACGCTCGTGACCGCTTCGATCGAGCACACCGGGCTGGGCGCTGTCGAGGGGCTGGGCGCTGTCGAGGGGCTGGGCGATGTCGAGCTACGCCGAGCGGTCGCGGTGCCGTGGCATCCGTCACCATACGGCGTGCTGGCCCAGATCGCGCCGTCCATCGCGGCTACGTCGACCATCGCGGCTACGTCGACCATCGCGGCTGCCCGGTCCATTGCGGCTGCCCCGTCCATTGCGGCTGCCGACCGGACGACACCCGTCCAGCCCGAAGCCGTGCGCGCCGAGTTGCTCGCGGTCGGACGGCCCGTCGTCGTGGTGCTCGACGATCTGCACTGGTCGGACGACGCGACGTTGGAGCTGCTGCCCTCGCTTATCGACGCGGTCGCTGGAGATCCGATCGCGGTGGTGGGTGCATACCGGGGCGACGAACTGCCGCGCGGTCATCTGCTCCGGCGGGTACGTACCCAACTGCGACACCGCCGGCAGCTCACCGAGATCGCGCTGGGACCGCTCGACGAGACTGCGATCCCGCTCCTGATCACCGCGTTGGTCGGTCGACCTCCGACCGCCGCGTTGGCGCGTGCCGTAGCCGACCGTACCGACGGATTGCCGTTCTTTGTCGAGGAACTGCTCGCGGCGCTGGACGCGGCCGGCTGGCTCGCGCCCGACGGTGATCGCGTGGGCTTGGCCGGATCGGGCGGATTGCCGCTGCCGGACACGATTCGCGACGCCGTGCTGCTTCGGGTCGCCGGGCTGCCCGCGCGTTCCCGCACCGCGCTCGACGTCGCCGCCGCGATCGGCGCCGAATTCAGTGCCACAACGGTCGCCGCGCTTGCCGACGACGAATGGCCGGACGACCTCGACCACTGCGGTCTCATCACGGTCGGCGTCGGTGACGAACGGCGTTTCCGCCACGCGCTGGCACAGGAGGCGATCTACGCGGAGGTGCCGTGGTCGCGGCGGCGGGCACTGCACCGGGCGGTGGCCGATCGGCTGACGAGCGAGGGCGGGCCCTCGGTTGTGGTGGCGCGCCATCTGCTCGCCGCCCACGATCTTGATCGCGCGAGGCCAGCACTCGTTGCCGCGGCGGTCGAACACATGCGGTCGGCCGCCTACCGCGACGCGGCACGCCTGCTGACCACTGCGCTGGATGCGTGGCCGGTGGCGGCCGACGAGCCCGCGCGGCTCGCCGCCGTCGACCGGCTGGCGCACTGCGCGGAGTTGTCCGGCGAGCACACCTCCGCGATCACCAGCCTGCGCGAGCTCGCGGATCGGCGTGCCGGCGCCCCGGACGTCGCCGCCGTGCAACGCCGACTCGCGACGCAATACGAGTTGCTCGGCCAATGGCCGCTGGCATTGTCGGCGCGGGAGTCCGCGGCGGATGCGTTTACCGCGGCGGGTTTGCCGGGCGAGTCGGCCGCCGAACGGCTTTCGGTCGCCGCACATCTGCGATCCGCGGCGAGCTTCCGGGCCGCGCTGGACGTCCTCGATGTCGCCGAGGCGAGCGCGATGGCCGCCGAACGGACCGATCTGATCTGCCGGATCGGTGGCCTGCGCGGCAACGTGCTGGCTCGAATGGGTCGCGCCGGCGACGGCGTACCCGTGGTGCGCGACGCGCTCCAACTCGCGCTCGACCATCGACTGGCCGCCCCGGCAAGTGAGATCTACCAACGTCTTGCCGACTCGCTCGAACACTCCGGCGACTATCGCGCGGCGAGCCACGCCTACGACACCGCGTACGAGTTCTGCCAGGCGTACGACCAGAGCGCACTGGGCCAGTTGTGTCACGCCTGCGCGACGGTCGTGCTGTTCCAGAACGGTCGCTGGGATCGCGCGCTGACGCTGTGCGGCGAAGTGCTCGCCGACCCGGTCGCCGCGGCGCACGCCCGCGCGGTCGCGTCCGGTGTCGCCGGCCTCGTCCACGCGATGCGCGGACAGACCTCGGCCGCTCGCACGGACTTGCTGGAGTCGCGGTCGACCGCGGTGCGAATCGATCTGGTCGCCATGGAGTTGTTGTCCACCTGGGGATTGGCGCTCCTCGACGAGCATGCCGGCCGGAGCGCTCGTGCCGTGGAGAACTACCGTCACGTGATCGAACGCTGCCGCACCAGCGAGGAGCGACACTATTGTGTGCCGGTGCTGCAGTTCGCGGTGGCGCGGTTTGTCGCCGACGGCCGAGCGGCCGACCTCGGCGCGGCGATGGAAATCCTCGCCGAAGCCGATGCCACGACGGGTCAGCCGGAGTCGCGGGCGGCGTTCTCGTACGCCCTCGGCGAGTCCTCGCTCGCCGGCAACGCACCAGATCAGGCCATCGGGCATTTGCGGCGCGCACTGGATCTGTTGAGTGGGCTGGAGTTGCCACTCGTGGACGCGCACGTACGGCATCGCACCGCGGTCGCGCTCTACGCCTGCGGTCAGCGCACCGAAGCGGCGGCGACACTTCGCGAGGCCCACCGCACCGCCAAGCGCCTCAAGGCACGCCTGCTCGTCGAGCGGATGCGACCAGACCTCGACACGATGGGAGCGCAGTCGCAGTCCGGCGCCAACGCCCTGTTGACGTCGCGCGAATCTCAAGTCTTGCGGATGGTCGGTGACGGGCTGACGAGTCGCGAAATCGGGCGACGCGTGTTCCTCAGCCCGCGCACCGTGGAAATGCACATCAGCAACGCGATGGTGAAGCTCGACTGCCGTACGCGGGCCGAAGCGGTGCGCCGGTTGATCCACGACGACGCCGCGGCACAGTAGCGGCGCGGGGTCGTTGCTAAGGCTTGCGAGCCACCCCGCCATGCGCGGACGCGAAGTCCGACGGCGTCGTGTCGCCCGGGTCCGGCCGCCACGCGTGGACCTGGACGAGGCCGGGCTCAACCATGTCGAGGCCAGCGAAGAAGCGCTCGACGTCGGCACCGGACCGCAGCGTCTGAGGTGTGGCTACGCGCTCGTTATAGCGCCGCTGCGCCTCACGCTGGCCGGGATTGGTCTCGATCGCCGGGTGTGAGATGGCGAGGTAACTGCCGGACGGCAGGCGCTCCATCAAATCGGCAACGATCCCCCACGGATCCTCGCCGTCCTGAATCAGGTGCAGCACACCGAGCAGCATCAAAGCGACCGGTCGGTCGAGGTCGAGGGTACGAGCCGCCGACGACAGGACCCGCCGTGGTCCACGGAGGTCGGCTTGTACGAAGTCGGTGGCGCCCTCGCTCGTACCGGTCAGCAACGCCTGTGCGTGCAGATGGACGATCGGATCGTTGTCGACGTAAACGATGCGCGACCGTGGCGCTACCGCCTGAGCGACTTCGTGCGTGTTGTTCGCCGACGGGATGCCGGTGCCGATGTCGAGGAACTGGTCGATGCCGGCAGGTCCGGCGAGATATCGAACGACCCGCGCGAGGAATGCCCGGTTGGCGCGCACCCGCAGGCGGAGGCCGGGCGTGGCCGCCAGGACGCGTTCGGCCGCCTCACGATCGGCGGGAAAGTTGACGTGACCACCGAGCCAGTAGTCGTAGACACGGGCCGGATGCGCCACCGTGGTGTCCACGCCGGGCGGTGTCGGCGTCGCCTCATTGCCAAACGATCGGCTGCCGATCGGTTCCGAATCGACCATCATCACCACCCGCTCTTGCGATGACCGCTTCGGTCAACCTACGCCGCAAACGCGGTAGGCACAGCACCCCTCATGCGTCGTCCGGCGCGGCTTATCTGGATTGTCCGATCGGGGTATTTTGTCGATACCGGCGGCGTAGCGTTCCGGTCAGGACGGAGGCCGCCGCGGATCAGCCTCCACACAACGTCCCCGATCGGGGCGCCGGTGGCGGGCAGACCACGTGAACCTCACGCGCGCGCTGGATTCGCTGGCGGCGGTGGTCGTGGTGGCCGCGCTGGCACCCATCATCGCGGCGTTGATCCGGCCACGCGTGCCGCAGGTCGTTTACCTGCTGATCGGCGGCATCGTGATCGGACCCAGCGCGCTGGGCATCGCGCGCCTTGGTGACGTCACCCTGCTCTCGAACATCGGCCTTGGGTTTCTCTTCCTGCTCGCCGGCTACGAGCTCAATCCGGGCCTGTTCCGCCATCGATCGGGTGCGCTCGCGATCGTCGGATGGTGCGTGGCGCTGGCGCTGTCGACCGCTGTCGTCGGCGTGATGGCGGCGACCGGATTCGTGCGCGCGTTCGTCCCGGTCGCGCTGGCGCTGACCACCACCGCGCTCGGTACGCTGTTGCCGATCTTGCATGACAACGACATGCTGTCCGGGTCTGCCGGGCCCTACATCCTGGCGGCCGGCGCGGTCGGCGAGCTTGCACCGATCGTGGCGATCTCGTTGTTCCTCGGCAGCCGTGGCAGCTTCGTCGCGTTAGTGTCGCTGGTCGGGATGGGTCTGTTGGCGTACGTCCTGACGTTCGTACCCCGGATCAAGCGCGGCAAGGCGATCCACCGGGTGATCCACGAGGGCGAACACGCCACGTCGCAGACGACGCTTCGATGGTCGATCGTGCTGCTGGTCGCACTGCTCGCGCTCGCGAGCACGTTCGGGCTCGACGTGGTGTTGGGTGCGTTCGTCGCCGGCATGGTGCTTCGCCGATGGGCGCCGGGCGACGTGCACGCGCTCGAATCCAAGCTGGACGCCGTCGGCTATGGCTTCTTCATCCCGCTCTTCTTCGTGGCGTCTGGCATGCAGCTCGACCTGGACGCGATCGCACGGGCCCCGGCTCGGCTAGCGGTCTTCTTCGGCCTGCTGCTCGCCATCCGAGGATTGCCGTCGCTGCTGATCTACGCTCGGGTGCTGGCTCGCCGCGAGCGAGTGGAGATGACACTCCTGACCGCGACGACGCTGCCGCTGATCGTCGCGCTGACCCAAATAGGTCTCGACGACGGCACGATGCGACCGGAGAACGCCGCCGCGCTGGTCGGCGCCGGCGCCTTGTCGGTGCTCGTGTTCCCGGCGATCGCGGTCGCGGCGCGCCGACGCGGCCGACAACGAAGCGCCAGCGTGTCCGCCGAGCCGTAGCACGCGACGATGCCCCGGTCCGGGACAGCCGGACCGGGGCATCGTCGACCCGGTGTGTACGCCTATCAGCCGCTGCTGTCGGTAGGCAGCGGTGCCACCTCGTCGTGTACGGGCGCGGCCTGTGCCGGTACGTGTTGCGCGATCGCGCGGTCCGGCCGCCCGATCACGAAGAACAGCACACCGACCACGGCCACCACGACCATCACGAGCAGCGTGATCCAGTCGTAGTTGAAGAAGCCACGTGGACTCGTCAGGCCGGTCGGCGCGACGACGTTGATCAGCATCAGTCCGAGGTACGCGATGGCCAGGATCGTCACCGTCCAACCCCACTTGCCGAGCCGGAACGCGCCGGCCGGCACCCAGCCGCGTGCCCTCGCCACCGCCGCGGCAATGACCGTCAGCAGGAATGCCAGGTAGATGCCGCTGACACCGAAGGACACCAGCAACACCAGCGCATTCGTCTTGGCCGGGTAGGTGATGAAGCCGAGCTTCACGTTGTGATCCGGCGAGTAGAACACCAGCAGGCAGAACAACACGGTGACCAGCGCGCCACCGAGCAGTGCGTTGACCGGTGTGCGGAACCGCGTGTTCACCCGCGAGATCCACCTGGAGCCGGGTAGCGCGCCGTCGCGTGCGTACGAGAATGCCAAGCGGCTGCTGGCGCCCTGGATCGACGTACCGCAGGAGAAGAACGCAAAGATGATCATGACGAGCAGGATGTCTTGCAGTCCGCTCGGCAGCTGTCCGAGGATGAACGCGACTCCGCCGCCCGCGACCGTCTTGCCGACCGGGTCGGCGCCGGACGGCATGGCCAGCAGCAGCGCGGCGATCAGCACGAACGACGCGATGCCGCCCCAGATCAGCGCCCAGCGCATGGCCTTCGGCACCTGGCGGCCGGCGTCCTTCGTCTCCTCCGAGATGTCACCGGCCGACTCGAAGCCGTAGAAGATATAGACCGGCGCGAGTACCGCGATCAGCGCGGCACCGGTGAGCCAGTTGCCGCCGAAGTCAAGACCCAGTGGGTTGTGTGCGGCGTGCTGCACGTCCTGCGTGGAGAACAGGAAGCCGAGTCCGTGGTGGAAGCCGTGGATCGCGAGCACGATCGCGATGCCGAAGGTACCCAGGATCTCCACGTACACGCCGAGCTGAGCGACACGGCTCATCACCTTCGCACCGGTGATGTTCAACGTCGTCTGGATCAGCAATAGCAGCACCGTGATCACCAGGATCACGTTGTGGTCGGTGGGATCGAAGTTCCAGCCGAACCAGTTGTGCGTCAATGCGGTCACGTAACCGACGACGCCGGTGTCCACCGCGGCAACCGTGATGAGCAGCGCCATGCCGTAGAACCAACCGACGAACCAGCCGTAGGAAGCACCGACGGAAAATTTGCTGTACTGGTACAGCGCGCCGGCGACCGGATAGTGGCTCGCGAGTTCGCCAAAGACGAGCGCCACAAACAGCATGCCGATCACGGGCAGCCAGGTGAGCCAGACGTACCCCGGTCCGCCGGTCCCGACGCCGAGGACGAATAGCGAGTAGATGCCCACCATCGGGGACAGATACGTAAACGCCACGGAGAAGTTGCCGAACAGGCCCAACACACGGCTCAGCTGAGGCTTGTAGCCCAGGCTCTGCAGCCGGGCATCCTCGTCAACGGTCGGGGCGGGAGTTCCTGGAACGACGTCTTGCATCGGACACCTTCCCATCGGTGGGGCGTGGGCGATGCGCTAACCTATGACTTCACATTTTTGGCGTCAAGAGGCCGGAACGGCACGACCCGACGCCGTTTCGCGAGTTCGCACGATTACCGCTGGTCAACGTCCACGAGCACCCATGCGGCGATGGACGACGCATCAGCGTGCTCGCGAGTCGCCGCCGTCCCGAGCGCCGTGTTTGTCCGTCCGCCCGCCGGCAGGCGATATCCCGGAGCGCATCGTGCACTGTTGGACGCGATCACGCGCCCGGCGGCGTTGGCGAGCGCGACCGGTCGCGCGAGACCGGCCAACACCGGCAGCACACGCCCTTCGAGGCTGGACACGAGCACATCGGCCGCTGCCACGCCGATCATCGCCTCGTCGTCTCGGATCGGCACGGACAGCGTGACCGCGTAGTCGTTCGTACACGCGTAATCCACGTACGGCCCTGCGACGTGGCGTCGTCCGCTGCGCTCCGGCCCGGCGTACCAGTCTGTGGTGGCGTAGTCGAAGAAGTCCGGCGCGCCTGGGTCCAGATTGACACGCAGCTCCTCGGGTGTGCCGGAAGCCTTCGTCCACCACCATTCCAGCCATCGCGGCGCGTCGATCAGAAGATCCGGCGCGGTGATCACACCGGTGCCCGCGACCAGCCCGCGATGCCGCTCGAGCGAGTCAAAAATGAGATAGCGCAGGGCGTCGAGGTCCTCGCGGTAGAGGCCGATCTCGGTCGCTTCCGCGGCGATCCGTCGCGTTTCGTCCGCGAGCCGATCCAGGTCGTCGAAGACGCGATCAAACGCGGGTACGAGCGCGGTGAACAACTCGCCGGCGGCGCGCGTCAGCTCGCTGGCCGTGCGAGTGCGCGCGGTCACGACAATTCGGTCCCGCTTCTACGGCGCTTCGCGGCGTCACTTCCGCGTGGGTTTCCGTCACCTGCCGAGCGCGGCGTACGCCCTCCGGCATCGGCGACCGAGTAGCACCGCAACCGCAGCTCGAGCAGGCGAGCCGTCTCCGATTCGACCTGACGCTCGGCCAACTCGCGCGCGAGGCTCGCGTTCCGGTCACCGATAGTGGCGACCAGACGCGTTCGTGCTCGGACCGCGGCCGCATGCTCGCGCTCGTCGAGTTGCAGCCACAACAGGTCGCCCACCTCGGCTCGCAGGCGCAGCGCCTCGTGGGTGAGCCGCGGGGACTGCGCCGCGGCAGCGATCTCAATGCTGAGTTGGGTATCCGCACGGCGGCGCTCGCTGGCGGTCTCGGCGCGGCGGAGCCGATCGACCTGACGGCGCAGGTTGTCAATCTCGTCGGGCATCGCACGCTTGGCCGCCAGATACGCGGCCGTGCCGGCGATGGCGCTGCGATGGTCGCCGAGATCGCGCAGCTCCTGTGTGCTGAGCTGGCGCAGTCGTTGGCCGAGCCAGGCTGACGGGTCGGATGGCGCGCGGACGAACGTGCCGCCGACACGTCCACGTCGGGTCGTGACAAGCCCTTGTTCCCGCAGCCGGGCGAGCGCATCGCGCAACGTCACGGTGGAGACGTTGAGCTGCTCGGCGAGTCGTGCCTCGGACGGGAACTGTTCGCGGTCGCGAATCAGACCCAGTCGGATCGCTTGTCCGAGTCGGTTCGCGATCATCGCGGCACGACTGCTCGGCTCGGCCTGCGGCGGAAGGATCGCGCGCACCGCCATCGTCGTGAGGCTCACGTCCAGCGATTGGTCCGCCGCAGCCAAGTCGCCGACCCTCCCCGTGTGGCCGTCCTCGCGCACGTGCGATCCGCTCGAGCGCGATACTTATGAAGTCACAGTTCATGATAGTCGGCACGGCGTTGACCCGCCGTCGAGCAAGCCGTCGCCGGGTCCCGGCATCGTGTCCCGCACCGCGGCCACGCACTATGGCGGCTGCGTCTTATGGCGTACGTGCCGCGTCGATCTGGTCGAAGTCGCCATATCCGTTGCGCGTTCCGCCGCCGCCGGACCACTGCCACATCAGCGCGTACTTGCTCGCGCTGGTCTGGCCCGCGAAGAACTGCGCGCACGTGCTCGTGCCCGACAGGCACCATCCCGTCGGGTGGTGCGCGAGGCTGCTGGTGTCGGCGGCGTATGTCCACTCGTACGTGTTGCTGAGCGTCGACGACGTACCCGTGCCGAAGATGTCTCGCCACACCGCGGGCGACGAATACACACCGGCCTTGTAGGTGGAGTGGCTCGTCAGGTAGTTGGCGAATCCGTTGAAGTCCGCGCGATCGATCGACGCCGGGATGTGGAGCGTCTTAACTACGCCGCTGCACGTCGACGTGTAGATCGAGTTCCAGCCGTTATCGGTGGCCGGCGTGTAGCCGGGCGCGTGGCCGGGCAGTTCGACATCCATGAACACCACCGGATAGGTCACCGTGGACGCCAGGTGCGCGATGTCGGTCAGGGTCTGTGCCGCCTGAGCGGCGCCCCACTTCTGTGCCTCGCTCGCGGTGCCGTTGTAATGCGGGTCGACGCCCGGTCCCGCCATGAACCAGTAGACACCGACGCCGATGCCGCGCGCGTCCCGGTAGTCGGCCAGCGCGTCGGCGCTGTCGGTGGCCGACCACACGACCTTGTCGCCCGCGCACTTCTGCCAGTTAGCCCAGTTGCCGACCATGCCGATGTAGCCACCGTAGGTGCCGCCGATCGCCGGCTCGCGATACGGAACGGTGCCTGGGATCGGGATGTAGCTGCTATCCGTCCCGTACCAGAAACCCTTCGGCGTGTCACCGAACGGTTGCACGACCGCGGCCGGCAGCCGGGACCCGCCCGCCACGGCTCCGTGGTCGGTCGCCACCAACCAGATGACGGTCGCGGCGCCGAGCAGCACGGCGCACGCGGCGGCGGATGCCGCGTGCCAGCGCGACTGTCCGTGACGGCCGAGGATCCTCATGTCACTCACCTGCCCGCCCGACGAGCAGTCGACTCAGGACGTCCCGGGACGGGACGGCGAACGACTGCCCTTCGCACTGACGATGGCAGCCGTGACAACGAACGCAAAGCGTTCACAGCGTGTTCTTCGTGCGGTCACAGCTAACGCACGCCGTGCGCCGGCCCGGCGAACGCGCTCTCATGTGCGTACGCCGACACGACGAGACCGCACCGAGCATGTCGGTACGGTCTCGATCGCGTTGGTGCGACTACTTTGCCGCGTTGTTCAGGTCGACGATCGCTGCGGCGGCCCGGAAATACTTGTTCTTTCCAAGGTCTCCGATCGTCTTGATTCGGAACGCCTTCGCGAGCAACTCCGCGTCGGCGTCCGTAACCCCGGCCAGCGCCGCGACCGGTGCGGTGACGAGCTCACTGAGAGCCTGTCCCTCATACGCCTTGTCGAGCAGCTTGTCGAGGTTGGCGGTGACAGCCATGGTGGCCTCCTCGTGGTGGGACGCCGCATCGTCGGATGACTCGACGACCGGCGTCCGGTTAGGTCAGCGACCAAGCCTTGCACAGCCACCCGACTCGTGCCCTCGGCCATCATGTCAACTACCCGTCACAAATAGCCATAGACAGCCGGGCCACTAGTGTGGGCTGACGCCAACGGTTGTGGCGGAAGCGGTGGCAGCATCGTCCCTTCGGCGGGCGTTGAAGCGCCCGACGGTACGGCAGGCTGGGGAAACGATGACCGACTTACATTGGAATGGCCGCTGGCTCGCGGAGCAGGCGATCGACCTCGAGGACTGCGCGCGGCGGTCGGCGTTGCCGGACGGCTTCGGATGGCTGAACGCAACCGGTGCCATCGACGACAGCCAGCCAATCCACACGTGGATCACCTGCCGCATGACGTATGTCTTCGCGCTAGCCCACCTGCGAGGCGTGCCAGACGTCGCGCCGTTCGTCGACCATGGGCTCGCTGCGCTTCGCGGTCTGCTTCGCGACACCACAAACGACGGCTGGTATGCCAGCGTCGCGCCGGACGGAACGCCGTACGACGCACGAAAGGCGGCCTACCCGCACACGTTCGTCGTGTTGGCGGCCGCAGCGGCCACGCTCGCGGGCCGTCCGACCGGCCCCGACCTGCTGGCCGAGGCGCTCGGCGTGGTCCGGGCGTATTTCTGGGACGACGCGGCCGGCCGCACGATCGAGTCGTACGCGCCCGACTGGTCGGATTCGGAGCCGTACCGCGGTGCGAACTCGAGCATGCACATGGTCGAGGCGTTCCTGGCCGCGGGCGACGCGACCGGCGACGGCGCATGGCACACCCGGGCGTTCCGGATCGCGGCCCATCTCATTCACGACGTCGCGGCCGGACACGGCTGGCGCCTGCCGGAGCACTTCACCGAACACTGGTCGCCGCGACCGGACTACAACGTCGATCGGCCGGCAGATCAGTTTCGCCCGTACGGCGTGACAATCGGCCACCTGCTCGAGTGGTCACGGCTGCTGCTGCACGTCGAGGCGGCGCTGCCCGACCCGCCGAGTTGGTTGCTCTCCGACGCCGTCGCGCTCTTCGGTGCCGCGACCAGCCGAGGGTGGGCGGTGGACGGCGCGAACGGATTCGTCTACACGCTCGACTGGCACGACCGCCCGGTGGTACGGCACCGGATGCACTGGGTGGTCGCCGAGGCAATAGGTGCCGCGAGCGTGCTCGGCCGGCGTACCGGACACGACGACTACCACCGTTGGTACGACAGGTTCTGGTCGTACACGCAGGCGTACGTGCTCGATCCGGGCGCGGGCGGCTGGCGCCACGAACTCGACGAGCACAACCAGCCGTCCGCCGCTGTATGGTCCGGCAAGCCCGACGTCTATCACGCGTACCAGGCCGTGCTGCTCCCCCAGATGACGACCGCCCCGTCGCTCGCCGGCGCGCTCGCCAACGGCGCGATGAGCCGGTGACGTGCGTCGGTGCAGCGATTCCGTGAAGTGACTCGGTGATGTGGGTCGGTCGATCAGACCCGCTCGTGCACGACCCGGCCGTCCATCCACACCTGGGACACTGCTTCGCGCATGGCCTCGCCGCCCTTAGGCACTAGGTCGAGCACGTCGCCGTCGAAGAACGTGAGGTCGGCGCGCTTGCCGATCTCGATCGTGCCGAGGTCCTCTGCGACACCGCACAGTTGAGCGGCGGACTGCGTCGTCGCGTGCAACGCCGCGGCCGGCGACATGCCGCACTCCACCATGAGGCGAAGCTCGTCGAGGTTGTTGCCGTGCGGGCCGACGCCGGAGTCGGTACCCATCGCGATCTTCACGCCGGCCTCCACGGCACGGCGGACCGACTCGGTGTGTACGTCGGCCACCATGCGCGCCTTGGCAACGACTTCCGGTTGCAGACCGCCACCGGCCGCCGCGATCTCCAACACGGCACGCGGCGCGACGAGCGTCGGCACCAGCCACACACCGCGATCCAGCATCAGTTCGATCGCCTCGTCATCGAGATAGATGCCGTGCTCGATGGAGCGCACACCGTTGCGTACCGCTGCTTTTATGCCGTCGGCGGCCTGGGCGTGCGACATGACGAATCGACCGGCCGCGGTCGCCTCCGCGACCATCATGGCGATCTCGTCGTCGCGGAAGTGACCGTGGCGCGGATCGTCGCGCGGCGACAGTACGCCACCCGATGTCATGATCTTGATAACGTCGGCGCCGGCACGAATGACCTCGCGGATCTTCCGGCGCGCCTCCTCCGGACCGTCGATGATGCCGGACGGGGCGCCGGGGTGCGTGACCTTGAGCGAGGCACCGCACGCTAACCAGCCGTCGCCGTGGCCGCCGGTCTGCGACAGCGCGGTGATCGAGATCTGCATGCGAGGCCCGAGAACGAGCCCGCGGCGCACCGCCTCGGCGACGCCGAGATCGGCGCCGCCCGCGTCGCGTACCGACGTGATGCCGCACTCCACCGTCGTGCGCAGGTTCCCGACCGCCTGGAAGAACGGCAGCGAAAACGGCCGGCTCAACGACTTCAGCATGTCGACGCCCGACATCATGACGTGCGTGTGGCAGTCGAACATGCCGGGCACGACGGTCTTTCCCGTCGCGTCGACGACCTCGTCGCCGTCCAGCCCGCTCCCGAGCGCGACGATGCGATCGCCTTCGACGACGACATCTGCGGCAACGGGTTCCGAGCCGGTGCCGTCGAAGACCTGGCCACCCGTGATCAACGTACGTGTCATGGCGTCCGACACTATCCAGGCGATTGGTCGCTCGCCAGTTCACCACGAGTCGCCGAGGCGGCGCAGTGGGTAACCGCCGAAGCGTGCCCATGCCGCGAGGCGCAGTAACCAAGCTTTCGCGCCGCCGCCGAACGGGCGACCATGAAGTCACCCCTCCCTCGACCGACCCAAGGTGGTCGCCATGACGGTCCCCGCCACGACGACGTTGGACGCGCTTGTCCGCGCGGTCCGCGACGTGCCCGACTCGACGCTTCGTTTCGACGACGGCGGCCATTACCGCGTCGAGATCCCGAGTGTCGAGGGTCCCGCCGCGTTTGACGCGGTGGTCGACGAGGCCGCCCGCCTCGACGTACCACTGCATCGCGTGTCGCAGGGCAGCGGCATCATGCTGCTGCGCGACGCCGACATCACAGCCATGGCGGCCACCGGCGCGGCGCACGGCATCGAGGTCTGCCTGTTTGTCGGTCCGCGCGCGCCGTGGCAGGCCGTCGCCGCCCCGCTGACCCCGGACGGCAAGCTCTTCGGCTGGCGTCACATGAGCGTCGCGGCGCTCGGCCACGCGTACGACGACGTGGTGCGCGCCTGCGAATTGGGCATCCGCAGCGTACTGGTCGCCGACGAGGGACTGATTACGTTGCTGGCCGACGGGCGGGCTACCGGGACACTCCCGAACGACCTCGTCATCAAGGCATCCGCGGTGCTCGGCATCGCGAACCCGCTCGGCGCCGCGATGATTCACCACGCCGGTGCCGACACGATCAACGTGTCCAGTGACATTCCGCTCGGTGAGCTCGCCGCGTTCCGTACCGCCTTGCCGGCGCCGATCGACCTATATATCGAGAGCCCGGACAACCTCGGTGGGTTCATGCGTTACCACGAACTGCCGGAACTCGTACGGGTCGCCGCGCCGATCCACTTGAAGTACGGCCTGCGCAATGCGCCGAACATCTATCCGAGCGGCGCGCACCTCGAGGCCGCCGCGATCGCGACCGGGCGCGAACGTGTGCGACGCGCGGCGATCGGCATGGAGGTGCTGTCACGCCATTCGCCGTCGGCTGGCTGGAACGCCTCACCGACCGGCCGCGCGCGGCGCGGGACTCCATCTCCGGCGTCCACGGTAGGGGCGGACCCCGGTCCCGCAACGTGACCGAATGCGCGTCGAGCACCGTGACATAGTGGCGGCATGTCACGCACCCTCTACCGCGACACCGCGATCGCTGACGGAACCGGTCCACAGTTGCAGGTCGGGATGAGCCTGCTCGTCGAGGACGAAAGCATCGTCTGGATCCGACCGAGCGACAGCGAGCCGGATCCCGGACCGCACACCACGGTGGTCGACGCGTCCGGCTGCACGGTCGTGCCGGGGCTGATCGATTGCCACAGCCATCTCACGCTGCCCGGCGGTGCGCACTGGATCGACCGCGGCTTCGACTCCGCCGAGGACCTGCTGCGCGTCGCCGAACACAACGCGCGACTCCAACGCGCGGCCGGCGTGCGCTGGGCGCGGGATGTCGGCTCGCCGATCAAGACCGACCCGACCGACGGTCGCACCCGTGCGCTCGCATTGGGCGTACGCGATCGATGGGCCGGCCACCGCGACTACCCGTACGTGCGCGCGGCGGGTACGTGGGTGGGGCGCACCGGCGTGCTGCCGCATGGGCTCGGTGTCGAGGTGTCCGATGGCGATGGTCTCGTCGACGCCGCGAAGCGCCAGCTCGATGACGGCGCCGACTTCATCAAGCTCTACCTGGACGGGCCGGACGCGGACACCGCACCATTCACCGTCGACGAGGTACGTGCCGTGGTCGACGCGGCGCACGGGCGCGGTGCAAAGGTCACCGCGCATTCCGGCCAACTTGCTGGTGCACGTGTTGGTGCGGAAGCGGCCGTCGACTCACTCGAGCACGGTTTCCAGCTCGATGCGGACGTCGTACGCATCATGGCGGACAACGGTGTTGCGCTGGTGTCCACACTCGCCGTCCTGGAGTCGTGGCGATCGTTCGCGACCACGACGACGCTGCCGCGGTTCGCCGAACCGGAGGGCCGGTCACGCGTGGCCGGCCGTCGCGAATGGGCGCACGAAAGCGTACGTCTGGCCGCCCGCGCCGGAGTGCTTATCGCCGCGGGCACCGACTTCGGCGGCGGGTCGCTTCGCGCGAATCACCTGGCCTGGGAGATCGAGTGCCTGGTGGCGGCCGGCCTGGAGCCGTGGCAGGCGCTCGCGGCCGCGACGCGCAACGGTGGGCGGCTGCTCGGCGAGACGGATGCTGGCGTGATTCGCGAGGGTGGCCCGGCCGACATCGTTGCGGTCCACGGCGATCCGCTCTCTGATCCGGCCGCGATGTGGCGAGTGTGGTTGGTGCACTGACCGCATTCTCCGGCGCAGTGTGTTGACGGATCATCTCGGTTCGCACCCGGTACGCCAGTGCCGGCAGGGTATCGTCGGGGACTTAGCGCGCGAAACGGACGACTCGCACGATGGCCCGATTTCGCCACTTTGATCATGGATGCTTGCCGATGGGAACGCGCATGACCAAGTCAGTCGTCACCTTCCTCACCGGCCGACGGACGAAGTACGTCGTCGTCCTGTTCTGGGTGGTGCTCGCCGTCGCGGCCGGGCCACTCGCCGGCAAGCTGTCCGGCGCGGAGAAGAACGACGCGAAGTCCTGGCTGCCCGGCAGCGCAGAGTCGACGAGGGCACTCGACGCCCAGGCCGCGTTCGTCTCGCCGAACACCATCCCCGCCGTGGTCGTCTACCAGCGGACGTCCGGCCTGACTGCCGCCGATCGCGCGGCGATCGCGGCCGACGCGCAGCAGTTCCGCGCGTACCCGGAGATCGACGGTACGGTCGCTGGCCCGATCCTGTCGACCGACGGCCAGGCAGCACAGATCATCGTGCCGCTGAACCTCGGACCGAACGGATGGGACAAGGCCGCCGACATCGTCGACCGCATGAACGCGACCGCGCGCTCGGGCGGCAACGGGATGTCGATCCACGTCACCGGGCCGGCTGGAAACGCGGCCGACTCCGCCAAGGCGTTCGAGGGCATCGACTCGTCGCTGTTGTTCGGCGCGGCCGCCGTGGTCATCGTGATCCTGCTGCTGACCTACCGCAGCCCGACGTTGTGGTTGCTGCCGGTGCTCTCCGCTGGCGCCGCCCTGACCGTCGCGCAGGCACTGATATATCTCCTCGCGGTGCATGCCGGACTGACGGTGAACGCGCAGAGCGCGGGCATCCTCACCGTCCTGGTCTTCGGCGCCGGCACCGACTACGCGCTGCTGCTGGTCGCTCGATATCGGGAGGAACTGCGCCGCCACGCGGATCGGCACGAGGCGATGGCGGTCGCGCTGCGCCGCGCCGGTCCGGCCGTCATCGCGAGTGCGGGCACCGTGGTGGCCGGCATGCTTTGCCTGATGGTCGCGCAGACGAACTCGACCGCTGGCCTCGGTCCGGTGCTCGCGATCGGTGTCATCGTTGCTCTTGCCGTGATGATGACGCTCCTTCCCGCGCTGCTGGTCACGGTCGGTCGGTGGATCTTCTGGCCGGCTAAGCCGATCGTCGGCTCCGCCGAGCCGACGAGGCGCGGTTTCTGGGCCAAGATGGGTGCCCGGATCTCGCGTCGGCCGCGGGTCACATGGGTAACAACCGCGATCGTGCTCGCCGTACTGTCGATCGGCGTCGTCGGGCTGAACGCCACCGGTCTGACCAACAAGGAGTCGTTCCGTGGCACGCCGGAGGCGGTGGCCGGCGAGGAAGTCCTGGCGCGTCACTTCGCCGCCGGGTCGGGGACACCGGTCGTCGTGGTGAGCGCTGCGGATCGCGCCCCGCAGGTGCGAGCCGCGTTCGCCGGTACGTCCGGGATCGCCAGCGACAGCGTCACGCCACCCGTTGTGAAGGGCAGTACCGCGCTGATGGAGGGTACGCTGACCAGCCCGCCGGACAGCGACGCCGCGTACGCAACGATCGACCGGATCCGCGACAACGTGCACGCGGTGCCGGGCGGCCAGGCGCTGGTCGGTGGCACCACGGCGACGAATCTCGACGTACAGGATGCGGCCCGCTACGACCGCAATCTCATCATCCCGATCGTGCTCGCCGTCGTGCTGATCATCCTCGGGCTGTTGCTGCGGGCCATCGTCGCACCGCTCGTGTTGGTCGCCACCGTTGTGCTGTCGTTCGCCGCGGCACTCGGCGTCAGCGCGCTCGTGTTCCGGCATGTGTTCGGGTTCGCCGGCGCGGACAGTTCGTTGCCGTTGTTCGTCTTCGTGTTCCTCGTGGCGCTCGGCATCGACTACAACATCTTCCTGATGACGCGCGTCCGCGAGGAAGCGGCCCGACACGGGACGAAACGCGGCGCGCTCATCGGTCTCGCGGCCACCGGCGGCGTCATCACGTCCGCGGGCCTTGTCCTCGCGGGTACCTTCTCGGTGCTCGCCACCTTGCCGCTGACCGCGTTCACCGAGATCGGATTCGCCGTGGCGTTCGGCGTCCTGCTCGACACGCTCGTCGTCCGGTCCGTATTGGTTTCCGGGCTGACAATGGACATCGGACGGCACATCTGGTGGCCGAGCGCGCTCACGCGCAAGCGCGACGATGCCGATACGACGACGGTGCCCGAGCGGGACGCGGTCTCAGCCGGCGATCGCGGCGCGGCCGCTCCGGTGGTACGCCGATAGTCGGCGCCGGGCGCGGCTATACGTCGATGAGCACCTTGCCGACCGTCGCGCGCTCGACCGCTGCATGCGCGTCGGCCGCATGCTCCAACGAGAAGTGGTGCAACGGAAGGCCGGCCTCGGTGCCGACCCGTAGCGCGCCGTCCAGCACCGCCGTCGCGATGTCTTCCACCGCGACCGCCTTCGCCTCGGCCGGTGCCGTATAGAGCAGCACGAACTGCCAACGTGCGTTCGGCACCATGAGCGGTCGGATCGGAAGTGAGATCTCGTTGCCGCCGTCGTTGGCGTAGACCGCGACGGAACCACACCGCGCGATCACCGCCGCGTCGATCGATGCGTTGACGCTCGGCGAAACCTCCACCACCGTGTCCACGCCGCGTGGGGTGATCTTGTGGATCTCGTGTACCACATCCTGCCGCCGGTAGTTGATGACGTGATCCGCACCGGCCGCGGCGGCGAGCTGCGCCTTCTCGGCGCTACTGACCGTCGCGATGATGGTGGCGTCCGACCAGCGCGCGAGCTGGATCGCCGCGTTGCCGACCGCACCGGCTCCGCCGGCCACCAGCACAACGCGGCCGGTGAGGGTACCCGGCCCGAGGCGACGCGGACCCTCCTCCGTCACCGTCAGGCATCGGTGCGCGGTCAAGAACGGCACGCCGAGGGATGCGCCCAGATCGAACGAGGCGCTGTCGGGCAGCAGGACGATCTGGCGCGCCGGCACGACGGTGCACTGCTGCGCGGTGCCGTCCGGCCGCTGGTACGCCGATTCCCACATCCACACGCGCAGCCCATGCCAGGCGGCCTCGACACCGAGACCGACCGCCTCGACGACACCCGCGCCGTCATGCCCCGGCACCTGTGGCGGATCCACCGGCTGCCGGTCACCCGCACCTCGACGCGACTTCCAGTCGGTCGGATTCACCCCGGCGCGATGCACGCGCACCCGCACCTCGCCCGGGCCCGGCCGGGTACGGCAACCTAAGTGTGTCGCCGGCCGTTGAACCGGCGGGAGGACCGCCGGCATCTGGCGGGGCCCAGAGGGACGTGACAACGATGCAGGACTTTTACGGAGAGGTGATCGACCAGCTCGTGCGCGCGG
>DASTMZ010000061.1:0-5996 GCA_035713725.1 Micromonosporaceae bacterium | reverse complement strand
AGCGCCCGGACGCCACCGCCGTGCACCCACAGCAGGAACACCATGAAGACGCTGCCGCACGCGGCAGTGGCCAACACCAGACGCAAACGGCGCTGCCAATCGGCCGGATTCGGTGCTGGCACCGGTGGCGGCAGACGCACGATTCGCTGCGTCGCTGTGCTCATCCGGTCGTCACCACCCCGAGTCTGCCTAGTGAATTGGCTGGTCGCTGCCTCGTCGACTATGACGGACGATTCTCAAACAGCTCTAAGACCGCGCTGCGAGGAAGCCGGTGACCAAGCCACGACACCAAGGGCCGGTACCCACAAGATCAGCACAACCCGGCCAAGCGGTGGGCGGGCTAGCGGATGCGGGAGTGGCGCAGCCGGGCTCGGCGTCGTGTGATGTGCACGACGAGGTATGCCAGCAGCAGCACGCTCGTGGTGGTGTGCCAATTCAACGACCGCAGGCCGGGCAGGGGCACCATCACCGGCTGTGGTGACGCCCAGTCCACGATCCCGGACAGCACGACGTTGACAGCCAGGAACGCCAGCACCCCGTCGGACAGCGCCATCCGCCCGCGTGGCGTCCGCCAGAACGGCGTCTCGACGAGGCTGCCGGCGAGCGTACGCACCGTGCGTCGGCGCTGCGTGAGGTGCGCGCCAACCAGCACGGCGAAGCACGCTCCGGCGAGAACATGCACGTCTACGCTCATGTGAACGATCACGAACAACAGCGCGACGCCGAACGAGACGATCAGGCCGAGGTGGACCTGCCACCGTCGGGTGCCAAGCGAGTCGCTCGAGTGCGTGTCCAGCGGTGCAACCATCCTGCATCCCTTTGTGTGAGCGGGCAGCGTCAGTGTGCTCGGTCCGAGTCGGTCAGCCCATCCGGAGAAAACCCCGAACCCGCCCCGCCGACTCAGCGCGTTCACAGTGTTGTGGCCGAGTTCCGGCACCGCCGATTGCTAAACGGTCCAGAGCGCTTGGGTGGGCGACATGCGTGCCGCCCGCAACGCGGGTAACAGGCCCGCGAGTGCGCCGATGAGCACGGCGGCTGCGAGCCCGCCGGCCCAGGCGGTGGTAGGGACGACGGTGGTCCAATGCTTGGCGTGGGCGTAGACGGCGGTGGCGGCGGCTCCGGCGGCGAGGCCGATTGCACCGCCGAGGACCGCCAACAGCATGGCTTCGAACAGGAATTGGCGGCGGATGTGACCTCTGGTTGCGCCAAGGGCACGCCGCAGCCCGATTTCGGACCGTCTTTCCAGCACGGAGATGATCATCGTGTTGGCGACGCCGACGGTTCCGACCAGGAGGGACACGGCGCCCAAGCCAAGGAACAGCCCGTTGAGCGCGGATTCGGCCGCGGCACGGGCCACCAATGCGTCGGACGGCTGCCAGACGGTGACCTGGTTGGGGTGTTCGGGGTTGGCCGTGGCGGCGAGCACCGCATGTACGGCGTCGACTTGGTCGGTTGCGGTACGCAGATAGATCTCGGACGGGTTTCCGTCGAACCGCAAATAGGCCTGCGCGGCGGGGAAGCCGACGAGCACGGCAGAGTCGATCTCTGGCGCGAGCGGGGCGGGCCGCAGAATCCCGGCGAGGTAGAACCACTGGGCGATCATCGGCGTCTGTCCGATTCGGATCCGCTCGCCCGGGTAGAGCCGGTCGATGCCGAGTCGCGCGGCGGCAGCCGCACCGAGGACGGCGACCGGTTCGCGTGCGGTCGCCGAGTTGAGGAACCGTCCGTGCGCCAGCGAGGTGCCGACGACCGCCGGGAGGCCGAGGCTCGTTGCCTGGACGAACAGCGCGTTGGAGTTGACGCTCGGAATCAGCGGGCTTCGGTAGACGTTGGCGCCGCCGACCGTACCCGTGAACTGCACGGCGGTGACCGGCCCGATCCGGGAGATCATGCCGGGCGCGGCGACCGGGAGTTCGGCGGTCTGTCCGCCGAGGCTCTGCCCATTCGTGACGGTGAGCATGTTGGTGCCGAGCTTGTCGATTTCGGCCAGCAGTCCGGCCTCGGACGAGGCGGACAGCCCGAGCACGGCGACGATGGCGGCAACGCCGATGGCGATGCCGAGCGCGGACAAGGCGGCACGCAGTTTTCGGGTACGTATCCCGATCATTGCCAGTCGGCTCAGATCGGCGAGCCGCAGCCGGCAAGGCGCGAGCGTGCTCATGCCAGACTCCCGCGATAGGCGCCCTGATCGGCGGTGTCGGCCACGATCCGGCCATCCAGCATCTCGATCCGGCGCGGGAGACGGCCGGCGATGCCGCTGTCGTGGGTGACGAGCACGATCGTCGTACCCGCCGCATTCAAGTCTTCGAGCAGCGTGATCAGCGCCTCGCCGGCGGCGCTGTCCAGGTTGCCGGTGGGCTCATCGGCCAGCACGATGGCCCGCTGTCCGACCAACGCTCGGGCGATGGCAACCCGCTGCCGCTGGCCGCCGGAGAGCTGCGTGGGTCTGGCGTATGGTCGGCCATCCAGGCCGACCGCGGCAAGCGCCTCGGCAGCCCGGGTGCGGCGTTGCTTGATGCCCACACCGGCGTAGAGCAGGCCGTCGGCGACGTTGTCGAGCACGGTGGCGTGCTCGGCAAGGAAGAACTGCTGGAACACGAATCCGATGCGGGTAGCGCGGAGCGCGGCGAGTTGCCGGTCGGTCAACCGCGCGATGTCCAGCCCCGTGACGCACACTCGGCCGGACGACGGGCGGTCCAGCGCGCCAAGCATGTGCAGCAGCGTCGTCTTGCCGGATCCTGACGGGCCGACGATCGCCACCATCTCCCCCCGCGCGACCGTTAGGTTTACGTCGCGCAGGGCGGTGACCGGCGGCCGGCTGGCGTACGTCTTTGTCACCTGCTCGAGCTGCAACACCATGATCATGATGCGGGCGCCACAACGCGTTGCCCGGCGGCGAGACCCGATCCGCTCACCGCAACCAGCCCGGTCGCATCGTCGAACAGGCCCGGCGACACCGACACCAGGTGCCGCGTCCCGTCCGGGTCGGCCACCTCGACCGCGTACCCGCCGTCGGCCCGTGCGAGCAAGGTATTCACCGGCACCGTCAGTGCGTCGTGCACCGTACTGGTCGTGATCGTCACCAGCACCGGTGCCCGGTCCAACCCTCCGGTGGCCGCTGGATCGGACGGCTGGATCGTCACCGGTACCGTCGGGGAGCTCTCGCTGCCGCCGGCATTGCTTGACGGAACGGTGGCGACCTTGCCCACCGATGTCACCAGGCCCGCAGTGCTTCTGCCACTCGGCAGTGTGATGGTGACCTCGTCGCCGACCTTCATTTCGGATTGCAGATCGGCGTCCAGCAACACGTTGACGGCTCGCGTCGTCGAACTTGCCCGCATCACCGTCCCACTGGCCGGACCCTCCAAATTGGCCTGCAGCACGGTGATCCGAGCCGCCGTCGGCAAGAACACCACCTGCCCCAACGACAGCTTGCCGGTCTGTATCACGCCGAGATGCCTTTGCAGCCGCCCGACTCCGGCCCTCGTGGCCCAGGTAAAGGTGTTCCAGTCCGACTCCACGTCGGCTCGGTCGACGTACCCCAACGCGACAAGGTCTCGGTTCAGTTGGGCGACGTCATTGCCGGCGAGGTGCTGGGCGGTTGCCGTTTGGGCGAGCACGCGGTACGCCGGCGTCGACCCGTACAGCAGCACCACGGGTACGTCGTCCACGCGGTACAGCACCTGACCGTTGCCAATGACCTGGCCAGGTTCGGGCAACCAGGTCACCGTACCGGGCATCTGACCCAGGACCGGATAGTCGCCTGCGTACCCGAGTGTGCCGTTGAGCTGCATCTGCGCCGACAGTGAACGGCGTGTGACCGTCACGAGCGTGGTTGCCGTCCCGCTGTCGCTCGAGACGCTTGCCGCCTTGGCATTGTCGAACACGCCGGCGGATGCGGCGACGACACCCGCCGTGATCAACGCGAGCGCGACCGCCGCGATCAGCCAGCGGCGCCGGCGCCAACCGGAAGGTTCATCGGCGCCGAGCTCGACGACCTCGCCGCCTGTCGTTGCCGACGTGATCTGGGCCCTCATGGCAGTTCCTCCCGGCAGAATCCGCGAGACAGTCGTGCTGGCTGTCGCGGTTGCTTGGTGAGCACGTGTTATGGGAGTGGGAGCCCAGCAAACCCGGTGATCGTCATGCATTGGTCGACCTTGGCCAGGACCGCCTGCGAATGGTGGTCGATGCCGGCTTGGTCGTACGGGAAGTGTGGTATGCCTTGGGAAATGACCGGATCGGGCCAGTTGGGCAGGCCGTGCGTGCGCAAGCACTGGGCGAGGGTGCGTAGACCGCTCATCCACTGCGCAACCACGGCTTGCGAACAGTCACGGGCCATCGCGCACTGGGTTTCTTGTTGCTGCTCCGCCGTATCTCCGGTGACCGGGATCAGGTCACTGCAAGCCTGCTGCGCCGCCTGCAACTGGGTGGTGCTGACCCCGAGTTGCGCCGCGTCTGCCTTGGCAATTGCACCCGGGTTGCCAGGCGGAGGATCGGGGAAGTTCGGTACGCCATGGTCGCGCATGCAACGGGAGTAGCCGACACCGGATGCCGAGTTGGTTGATGTATTCGTGCCGGCCGCTGTCGAAGACGGACCTCCGCATGCCACTGCCAGGATGGAAACGACGGTCGCGGCAACGAGAACGGCTACCGTTCGGGCTGCTCCCGGCCTGGCTCGCCGTGACGAGTGCGTGACACGCGGATCTTCGTTCGTAGCGTTCTTCGCGCGTGCCGGGGTCGGTGCCGTGCTCGGTCGGCGATGCGCAACGGGACGGGTTGATATCGGCTTCATGACTTCTCCGTTTTGACGTGGTGCGTCCGACGTAGCTACTGCCGGTCTAGCAAGATGTCCGTGACACGAGCCGAACGATGACTGTTAGGCGAATGTCATCCGCGCTGGCGCAGAATGTGGGGCGTGCGGGTTCTTGTTGTCGAAGATCACGTTGCGCTGGCCAATCGAATTGGCGAGGGCTTGCGTGACGCCGGCTTCGCCGTAGACGTGGTCCACGACGGCCAGGCGGCCCTGGACACCACCATCGGCACCGACTACGACGTAGTCGTGCTCGATCGCGATCTGCCGAACGTGCACGGCGATCGGGTCTGTCGTCGCCTGGTCCGTGAGCGGTCGCCAAGCCGCATCCTCATGCTCACCGCCGCCACCGATGTTGAGGACCGCGTCGACGGTTTGGAGATGGGTGCGGACGACTACCTCGGCAAGCCGTTCGCCTTCAGCGAGCTGATCGCGAGGATCCGCGCTCTCGGCCGGCGCGGCCCAGGCTCACCCGCGGTCGTGCAGCGGGGTGATCTGGTCATCGATCGGGCGCGACATCGCGCGAGCCGTGCGGGCATCCCACTGACGTTGACCCGCAAGGAGTTCGGCGTGCTCGAGTGCCTGGCCGACGCCGATGGCGCCGCGGTCAGCGCCGAGGAATTGCTGGAACACGTGTGGGACGCACACGCCGACCCGTTCAGCAACACGGTCGCCGTGACCGTCGGTCGCCTGCGACGCAAGCTCGGCGACCCGCCGCTGATCGAGACCGTCATCGGCGTTGGCTACCGGCTATGAGGCGCCACCTCAGCGCACGATCGCGACTCACGCTGCTATACACGTCATTGTTCGCGGCGGGCGGCGGCGCATTGGTGTTGATCACCTATCTTCTGGTCGCGCACGCGTTGCACGGCACCATCACTACCACGCCACCGGCGCCACTCCAGGACGCGATCGCGCGATGCGTCGCAGCGGCGCAGAACGCGGGTAGCGACTCGGTCGCGCTTGCCGAAACGAAGTGCACCGACATATACGCCAGCGGAGTCCTAGCCGGCGCTTCGGCACAGCGCGCCACCACACTCAACCACTTGCTGGCCTACTCGCTGCTCGGCCTCGGCTGCGTGATCCTGCTGGCCGCGGTGGTGGGATGGATGGTGGCCGGGCGCATCCTGCGGCCAGTGCGCCGACTGACCGCGGCGGCGCGGACGGCAAGCGAACGCAATCTCTC
>DASTMZ010000060.1:0-16376 GCA_035713725.1 Micromonosporaceae bacterium | reverse complement strand
CGGGATGTGTACGACCATCACCGCGGTCTTCCCGTGCGGGATCGCTAGCGCGGAGGGGCTACCCGGCTCGTCGACCCGTACGAACGGCACGCGCACCACCGACCCGTCGGTCCGCGTGTCGAAGAGAGCTGGAAGACCCGGCACGACGCAGGGGTTCCCGTGGTTGCTCATCTCGATGCTGAAGTATGAGGTGCCCATGGCACCGTCGTCGCGCACGCCGGTCGCGGTGAAGTCACGAGCTTGGCACGCAGGTGCATGTGCCTTGGCTGTGGCCGTCGCGACGACCGTCGGCGCGGGCGACGGGGTAGTCGGGGATGTCGCGCCCATCGTGGCGGACCCGCTCGGAGAACCGCTCGGCAATGTGGCGACGGCGCCGTTCGCAGGCACGCCCGCGGTCGAGGCCGGCAGCGCCCTGGCTGTCGGCGTGGCAGCACACGCAGCCAAGGCGATCGCGGTTGCCATCGCCGCGACGCCGACCATGGCGGCTCTGGTCACGTTTCTCTTCGAGATCAACTCATGCACGGTCGCCAACTCCCCCGGTAACTCTTTGCTGGACACACCGGAAGACGTCCGCGCCGGCGCGCACGGTTGTCGTCGGCGCAGACGTGTCTCAGTCGGCTGTGCGACTGAACCGCGAACCGTACGGCGAGGTCCACACCAGCGCGCCCGGTCTCGGCTGCTGCACGTGCCAACCCGCTTCGTGCTTGAGGCGGTGATGATGCCGGCACAGCAACGCGAGGTTGTCGTGTGTCGTCAGGCCGCCGCTGGAGTGATCGACGGTGTGGTCGATGTCGCACGCCGACGCAGGCACGCGGCAGCCAGGCGCCCGACACGTGCCGTCCCGTGCGCGGATCCACCGCGACAACGCCGGACCGGGGATGCGTCGACGAGGATCCGCTTCGACCGGCGGACCGCACTTTGCGCGGGCAGTGTGGCGGATCTGCTCGAGGCACCCTCTGAGATCGTCGCGATCCCGGGGGCGCGGCAGCATGCCGATCCGGTGCAGTTCACCATCCGCGCGGTCGACGCGGATCCGCCAGCGCACGTCGTGACGTCCGACTAGAGCCGCGATCAGATCGCGTCCGGCCGGCGCCTCGATCGGCCCGAACCCGGCCAACACAGCGGGTTCGGCAGTTGGCTCGGGTTTCCCGACGGCGACTCCATCGCACGCCACGTTCGAGCCTGGACACTCGTCGGGTCGAGACCGCGGGCGAGAGTCGACCACGGCACCGAAATCTCGACGACGCCCCGACGGTGTACCGGCGACGTGCCAATCGACACGCCCTCCAGCAGATCGAGAAACGTATCGGCGCGAAGTTGATCGAGCGTCCGCTCGTCTCCGTCGGCGCGACGCGCTCGCGCAAACGCATCCACACGTTCGAACGCGGCGACAGCACGTGCCGCAGGCAGACAGGACGCGAACATCGAGGCGGTCGAGTGCTGCTCGGCGGCCAGCACGAGCCGCCGCTGTTCGACCGTTCGCGCGGTGCGCTCCGCCGCGCCGTTCGGATCCACTCGGAGAACCGCCCGCCGCAGCCGGTCTCGCAATTGGCCGGTCGTCCAGCCCGGTGCACGCGCGACGAAGTCCACCGCGATCGCCAACGCGAGGTCGTCGTCGACCGCCACAAGCACGTCGTGGAACACGCGGGCACGAGCCACGTCGAGGTCGCCGTCGCATAGTGCTGACCAGACTGGCTTGATCACGCGTTGGAGGTAGCGACCGAACTCCACGTGCCACCTCGCGTTGCTTTGACTCCAGGCGAGCGTGAACGCAACGAGATCCGTATCAAATCCGACCGGCTCTCGATCCGCCGCCTCGACGGCCGTCTCGAGCAACGCGGCGTAGGCGATCGCCGCCGCACGCGCGCGAGCGGTCAACCGGTCGGTGAGAATATCGATCGACGGCTCCGCTGATTCGTCACCGTCGATCCTCATGCATTGACACTAGTGTACGAGCAACCGCCGTCACAATGCCTGCGAACTGCGACTATGCGGCGTCGCACATGGTGTGCGACGCGGTCGAGCCGCGCCGCGCGTTTGCGCGCGGATCGACCGCCCTAAACGCACGTTTGCGCGCGATCGCGCCGACCTTGGTGGATTAACTCACAAGGTGGTTCCGGTCGGACTTACTTGCCAGTAACCTCCGACGCCACAGGCTCCACGCGTTGCGTGACGGTGTCCATGCGCTGCGTCACCGACTTCGCGCCGTGATGCGTCGACCGGAAGGCGGCCCGGCATGCAGGAGATCCTCGAGGTCGTCATGGCGGCGGACGGCGCCACCGATCCGGCAGCCGTCCTGCGCACCGTCAAGGACGTCGACATCCCCGAGCAATACCGCGGCGTGGCGGTGCGAGCCGAGGACGTACACCTCTTTGATGGTTTAGACAGCCACGACAAAGATCCGCGCAAGTCGCTTCAGGTCATTGACGTACCCACGCCGGAGGTCGGCCCGGGCGAAGCGCTGATCGCGGTGATGGCGAGCGCCATCAACTACAACACGGTGTGGACGTCGATCTTCGAGCCGATCGCGACCTTTAAGTTCCTGCAGAAGTACGCGCGGACCTCAGAGCTCGCACGCAAGCATGACCTGCCCTACCACGTGGTGGGCTCGGACGCCGCCGGTGTCGTGTTGCGCACCGGTGCCGGTGTCACCAAATGGCACCCCGGTGACGAGGTGGTGGCGCATTGCCTGTCCGTAGAACTGGAGGATGCCGCCGGGCACGACGACACGATGCTCGATCCGCAGCAGCGCATCTGGGGCTTCGAGACGAACTTCGGTGGGCTCGCCGAGCTTGCCATCGTCAAGTCCAACCAACTCATGCCGAAGCCGGCCCATCTGTCGTGGGAGGAGGCCGCCGCACCCGGCCTGGTCAACTCGACGGCGTACCGCCAACTGGTGTCGCACCACGGCGCGGCGATGAAGCAGGGCGACACCGTACTTATCTGGGGCGCGTCCGGCGGCCTCGGGTCGTACGCCACCCAACTCGCGCTCAACGGCGGCGCAACACCGGTGTGCGTGGTATCGAGTCCGGAGAAGGCCGAGCTGTGCCGGCGGATGGGCGCAGACCTCGTCATCGATCGCGACGCCGAGGGATTTACCTTCTGGAAGGACGAGATCACGCAGGACACCGACGAGTGGCGACGGTTCGGTGAGCGCATCCGTGAGCTGACCGGCGGCGAGGATCCCGACATCGTGTTCGAACATCCGGGCCGCGAGACGTTCGGCGTCAGCGTCTACGTCGCCAAGCGCGGCGGCACGATCGTCACGTGCGCGTCCACATCCGGGTTCCTGCACCAATACGACAACCGGTACCTGTGGATGAACCTGAAGCGGATCATCGGCTCGCACTTCGCGAACTACCGGGAGGCGTGGGAGGCGAACCGCCTGATCGCCCGTGGTGCCATCCATCCCACGCTGTCCAAGGCGTATCCGTTGGAACAGACCGGTCAGGCGGCATACGAGGTGCACCGCAACGCACATCAGGGCAAGGTGGGCGTGCTGTGCCTGGCGCCCGCCGAAGGCCTCGGCGTTCGTGATCCGGTCTTGCGAGCCAAGCACATTGACGCGATCGAGCGATTCCGCGGCCGCTGATCACGCCCGGCCCCCCGCCCGCGACCGCTGACCACGCCCAGCACCGCCGCCCGCGGCCGCTTCGGGCATCTGGCCCGGTCATCGCGGGCCACCGGAGGGATCCGGGTCTGGCGCTTACCAGACGCTGACGATAAAGTCGCGGCGGAGCGTGTGCCGTTCTCTCAACCTGGCTGCTATCTGCCCTCGGATGTCTGCGAGTATTCCCCAATGGCCCAGCAATCGACTGCCTTCTTCGACAACGCGCAAGACGGCGAGTTCAGCGTCAAAATTCGCGGGTACGACCCAGCGCAGGTCGACTCGTACGTGCAGCGGGTCAACGCCGCGCTCGCTCAGGCCGAGCAGGCGCGCACGGAGGCCGAGCAGCGCGCGGTGGATGCTCAGCGCCGGCTCCGTCAGGCCGAGCAACGGCTGACCACCACCGAGCAGAAGCTCACCGATTCCAATAAGCAACTCGAGGAGAACAACAAGCCGACGTTGTCTGGCCTCGGCACGCGCGTCGAGCAGATCCTCCGGCTCGCCGAAGAGCAGGCCAACGATCACCGTGGCGAGTCGAAGCGCGAGGCCGAGGGCATCGTGTCCGGCTCCAAGCTCGAGGCGCGCGAGATCACCGACAAGGCGCGTGCCGAATCGGCCGCGATGAAGGCGACCGCCGAGCGCGAAGCGGGCAACATGCGCAACGCCGCGGAGCGCGAAGCGGCTGAGACCCGTGTGCAGGCGCGGCGTGAGGCAGACACCCTTCGTGCCGACGCGGAGCGGGACACAAAGCAGCTGCGCGCCGCCACTGCCCACGAGGTTGCCGAGATGAAGGCCACCGTGGAGCGTGAGGTTGCGACACTGCGCGCCACCGCCGAACGTGAGATCACTCAGCTGCGGGCGAAGGCCGCGCGCGAGGCGGAGGAGAAGCGCGCCGAGGCGACGAAGATGCTCGCCGATGCTCGAGACAAGCGGGACAAGGATCTGCAGTCGCTGCAGCTCGAGATCGCCGAGCGTCGCGAGAAGGCGGAACGCGAGGAAGGCCAGCGTCACGCGGCCGCCGTCGCCGCGA
Source organism: Micromonosporaceae bacterium (assembly GCA_035713725.1). Taxonomy (GTDB): domain Bacteria; phylum Actinomycetota; class Actinomycetes; order Mycobacteriales; family Micromonosporaceae; genus DASQPR01. The sequence continues at coordinate 11,739 of DASTMZ010000060.1, read as the reverse complement.
CCCAGAAGTTGGTGAGCGAGGCAGATCTTCGTGCCCGGACCGCCGAGGAGCGCGCCAAGGAGATCGAGCTGCGTGCCGAGGCGCGCCGCGTCGAGTCCGAGCGCACCGCGACCGACACCATCGACAAGGCGAAGGCGTTGGCGGACAAGACGGTCAGCGAGGCGCGCAGCGAGGCGAACCGGATGGTCGGCGAGGCCCGGTCCGAGGCCGATGCCCTTACGCAGCATGCGCGTCGCGAGGTCGAGGAGCTCACGCGGCAGAAGGACGCCGTCACGACACAGCTCGGTCAGATGCTCTCCGGTCTGGCCGGCATCGTCCCGCAGCAGCCGACCGCGCCGAGAGACGACAAGCCCAACAAGGTGTCCGCCGAGGCCTAGGTTTCCGCGGCAGAGCCGATGTACGAAGTCCGGTGGCGTGCGGCCACCGGACTTCGCGCAATATCGCAACGGAATCCGCGCGGTATGGAAATTCGCGCGTCGAAATTGCTACCGCGGGCGCGGCAACGTGCCGGCTAGTTATACAGTGATCGAGCCCGGAATCGTCGCGGCCACGGCGATCAAACGCGGGGGCACGACCTCCGTACGGGTTGATAGCGGCGACGCCGCACAGGTTCGCGGAATCGCCCATACTCCCAGGTAACACTCAGTCGCGTTTGTCCCGTTGTGTCGGTGAGTATCCCCTGCGCGACGGGACAAACCGTGTGAGGATGGAGCCCATGGCACAGGGCGGAGATTTGTTCGCAATGGGGGAAGCCGCGCCGATGAACCTCGGCTTCGAGCTCGTCATCCGCGGCTACGACAGGCGCCAGGTCGGTGCATACGTTGAGCAGGCTGAGGCGGAAATTACCGCGCTCGCCGCCGAACGAGACGAGGCGTTGCGCCAAGCGCAGACGCTCGCCGCCGAGACTGAAACCCTTCGTGGCGAGATCACTGAGGTCCGAAGTCGCAGTCCGATTACCGAAGCGACGTCGTTTAGCCATTTGGGCGCCCGCGTCGAACAGATCCTCCGACTCGCGGAGGAACAAGCCGCCGCGATCGTCAGCAATGCCAACGATTCCGTCCGTCATGTCCGCGAAGAAGCCGAACGCGCGCTCGCCGACGCACAGGCGGAACGCATGAGCGCGGTGCGCGACTTCGAGGTGGCGCTCGCCGCTCGGCGAGGCGAAGAGGACGAGGCGAGCGCGAACCGGCGCCGTGCACTCGACGCGGAGTTGAAGGCCGCCGAGGAACACGCTGCCAAGCGGCGCGCCGAAAGCGACGCGCACGTCGAATCGGTGCGACACCATGCCGCGTCCGTGACAAGCGAGGCGACCGCGGCGGCCACCCGGATCGTCGAGGACGCGCAGCAGAAGGCAAACAAGATCACGGCCGAAGCGACCGCGCGCGCGGAACGGGTCGTGTCGGAGGCGACGGCCTACGCGAGCACGGCACGCCAAGACGCCGACGCCTACGTTGAGCAGCAGCGTACGGCGATCGAGAAGGAACTCACGCAGCGCCGCGACGCGCAGGAGTCGGAACTGTCTGCCATGCGTACCGAGGCCGAGCGCTATGCAGTGACCACGCGCTCGCATGCCGAGGACGCGGCGCGTCGAGCGAGTGACGCAGTGCGCGCGGAACGCGAGGCAGTCGTGGGTACGGCGCGCGGCGAAGCGGAACGAATCGTGTCCGAGGCAAACCGGGTGGCCGCCGCCAGCCGGCAACAACTCGCCGCCGCGGAGCAGAAGGCGCACGCATACAGCGAACAAGCCGCGGCGAGCTACCAGCGCGCTGCCGAATCGGCGCGCATTCTCGAGGCGACCCAGGCACAAGTTGTGAACGCGCAGGACGAGGCTGCTGGTGCGCTGAAGCGCGCACAGGTGGCCCGGGCCGAGGCCGACGCCGCGCACCGAGAGGTCGCCGACGCGCGAGTGCAGACCGTATTGGCGCGCGAAGACGCGGCGTCCGCTGCCCAGGCGGCGCTCGCTGGCCGGGCCGAGTCGGAACAGGTGCGAAGCACCTGGCGCAGCGGCCAGATCACTGAAGAGGTCGAGGAGTCACCAACCATCACCATCCAGATGAGTGGCGGCCCATCCGACGGCGACTCGTCGAGCCGGCGGTCGGAGGCGACGACCGTGGCCCGCCCGGCCGGCACCAGTGCTTCCGATGCGACGACGGCGAACGTGGCCGTCGACGCCGACGACAAGACGGTCACGTTGACGCGACCGGCCGGACTCGACTCGACCGGCACCGACGACGACGTCGATGCCGGCGACAAGACCGTGACGCTGACGCGGCCGGGCGTAGGCAATCGGGCCGGTTCGCCGGACACCGAAACGTCCGATAGCCGGCCGACCGTCGAGACGAAGGCGGCCGTCGACCGAGAGTCCGACGCGAGAAGGCAGGACGGCTCGGGCGACGCCGACGCCAAGGTCGCCGACGGCAAGGCCGCCGACGCCAAGACCGCCAACACCGACGACCACAGCAAGACCGCCGAGACGGCTGAGAACTCGACGGCAGGCGACGACGATGCGACCGCCGACAACAGCAAGACCGCGGACAACGGCAACGCGTCCGACGGCGGAAAGACGACCGGCCGACGCGGTCGCGACACCGATCACGGTCGCCGCCGCGGCGGTGCGTCGAACGACGCCGACGGCGACGCGCCAACCGTCGCGCTCAAGAAGGGCGTTCCAGTCAGCGCCGGCCGCAACCGCAAATAGCCACGACGCCGGCACACGTACCCTCGCCGCCGCCGCGACAGACGGCAGCGCCTACTCGGTCGGTACGTCCGGCATGGGTACGTCGGCGAACGCGGCCGTGGTGCGGTCGGCGTACGCGGTTGGGTCGCCGTACGTCATCGGGCCGGCCCAGTCGGTCGGCAGCGGGTACGAGGCCGGGGCGGCGTGGCGCACGATCTCGTTCAGCACTGTCTCCGCGTCGCCGACCCAGAGGTGTTTGGCACCTGGTACGCCGATCACCTCGGCCTGCCGGATCGCGGCGAACTTTTCTCGTGCCTCGTCCGGTCGCAGGTAGTCGTCGAACTCGGGCACCAGCGCCACCACCGGCTTGCCGGCGGCATCCCAGGCCGCAAGGTCTGCCGGACCCGTCGCGCGAAGCGGCGGCGACAACAGGATCGCGCCGACCACGCTCGGATCACATCCATATCGCAGCACGAGGTCGGTGCCGAACGACCACCCGACGAGCCAGATCGACGGAAGGTTCGCGAAGTCCGCGTATTCGATCGCGGCCGCCACGTCATAGCGCTCCGTGACGCCGTTGCCGAACTCGCCGCCGCTGCGGCCGCGCACACTCGCCGTACCCCGGCTGTTGAATCTCAGCACCGCGACCTCGGCGAGCGCCGGCAATCGCCACGCGGCCTTGCGAAACACGTGGCTGTCCATCATGCCGCCGTGAGTTGGCAACGGATGCAGACACACGATGGTGGCCACCGGATCGCGATCCGCCGGCAGGGCAAGCTCGCCGACGAGCGTGATGCCGTCGGCCGTCTCGAGTTCGATGTCGGTGCGCCGCGCGGGCAGCACCGAATTGGCGCGGATCGCCGTCATGTGCGCCGCACTCCCCTCGTCGCGGTCATCGCCGGCGGATCAGGCGCGGCGCTCGCCTGTCGCGTGACTGCCAGCACGACGTGTGCCAGTGCCGCCGATCGGTCAGATCGCCGCGCCCGTCGGCCGGCCACACCACAACGTGCGCGACGCCCGGTGGGATCTCCTGATCACACCCCGGACACCGGTAGGTCTTTTCCGACGCGTCGCCCGGGATCGACCGCACAAACCAGTCGCCGTCGTGCGTTGCCTGCACGTGTTCCACACCGCGGCGGGCCCGATCTTCGTCCAGCGGGGCCACGTCGGCGGCGGCACGGTGGTGGCGGCGCGGGCTCACGATCCAAGGGTACGGGCGCGAAACGCGCACCGACGTGGCTGGCCGCGTGACGCGACGCACCCTCCGCCGCACCGCGGCGCCCGGCATGCTCCGGCGGCCGGCCCGATCAGCGATAGTCGCGGAAGCCGCGACCCACCTTCTTGCCGAGATAGCCGGCCGTGACCAGCTGCTCGAGCAACGGCGCGGGCGCGAAGCCGGGCTCCCGCATCTCGAGATACAGCTCCCGCTGGATGGCGAGCGAGACATCTAGCCCGATCACGTCCAGCAGTTCGAAGGGCCCCATCGGGTAGCCGCAGCCGAGCTTCATCGCGTAGTCGATGTCGTCGGCGCTGGAGTAGCTCGCCTCGACCATGCGCACCGCGTCGTTCAGGTACGGGAACAGCAGCGCGTTGACCACGAAACCGGCCCGGTCGGCGCACACCACCGAGTGCTTGCCGAGGCTCTCGACGAGCGCACGCGCTGTCGCCACGGTCTCCGGCGAGGTACGGATGGTGTGCACCACCTCGACGAGCCCCATCACCGGCGCCGGGTTGAAGAAGTGCAAGCCGACGACATCCGCCGGCCGACCGGTGGCCATCGCGCACTCGATGACCGGCAGGCTCGACGTGGTCGTCGCGAGGATCGTGCCGGGCTTGCAGATCTCGTCCAGCGACGAGAACAGCGCGGTCTTGACCGACAGTTCCTCGACCACTGCCTCGATCACGAGATCGACGTCGGCCAGATCGTCGAGCGCCGCTGACCAGTTCACCCGCTCCAGCGCCGCGTCCCGCTCCGATTCCTCGAGCTTGCCGCGGATCACGGCCTTCGTCAGCGACGTGCGTACGCTCTCGGCCAACCTCGCCGATCGTTCCGCGCCACGCGTGATCGACACGACGTCGTAGCCACCGCGGGCGAGGACCTCGAGGATGCCGGCGGCCATCGTGCCGGAGCCGATCACGCCAACCTTGCGGATCTTGCGATGGATATCCGCGGTGGCGGCGGCCGGGTCATTCGAGGCGGGCGTCAACTCGTCGGCGATGACCACCGGCGAGCCCGGCTTCTCGTACGTGTAGAAGCCCCGGCCGCTCTTACGACCGAGCAGTCCGGCGGTGACCATCTGCTTCAGCAACGGGGCGGGCGCGTGGCGACGGTCGCGGCCGCCGCGACGGTACATCGTGTCGAGGATCTCGTACGCCGTGTCGAGCCCGATGAGATCCATCAGCGCGAGTGGTCCCATCGGCAACCCGCAGCCCAGCTTCATCGCGGCGTCGATGTCCTCACGCGTCGCGTAGCGGCCCTCGACCATCGTCACCGCGTGGTTCAGGTATCCGAACAGCAGCGCGTTCGCGATGAACCCGGCGCGGTCGTTGATCGTCACGTCGACCTTGCCGAGACGTGCGCACAGCGCCTCGACGTCGGCGACGATGTCCGGGGCGGTGACCACGGACTTGACGATCTCGACGAGCTTCATGATCGGTGCCGGGTTGAAGAAGTGCATGCCGACGACCTGGTCCGGCCGGGTGGTCGCGACCGATATCTCGGTGACCGACAACGACGACGTGTTGGTGGCGAGGATTGCCGCTGGCTTGCAGACCTTGTCGAGGTCTCCGAAGATCCGCTGCTTGAGGTCCAGATGCTCGGGTACCGCCTCGATGACCAGGTCGACGTCGCCGAGGGAGTCGAGTCCGACCGCGAACGTCACGCGTCCGAGCAGGGCGTCCCGATCCGCCTCGGATAGCTTGCCGCGAGCCACCGCACGATCGGTCGAGCCAGTGAGGTGGCTGCGACCGCGGTCCAACGCGGCGTCGGTCACCTCGACGGCGACGACGTCGAGGCCGTTGCGCGCCAGCACCTCCACGATGCCGGCGCCCATCGTGCCGAGACCGACCACGCCGATGCTGGTGAACTCTCTAGCCACCGCACGCTCCTCCCACGAACTCCCCTTCGCGCGAGTCTGCCATGCGGCCCATGATCATTGGTCGGCTGCACGGCACTGGCCGCGCGCGACGGTCCGGGCAAGGATCGAGGCCCGAGCACACCCTGTGCGGGCGGCGCGGGCCTCGATCGGTGCCGGGTCAGCGACGGTAGCAGTGACCGGTATCAGTGACCGCTGAGGTGCTTGATCCCGGGTGCGGACAGGTTGATTGGTGCGTGAACGTGGCGGCTGCCGCCGGTCGGCACATGCGCGGTGCGCGCCGTCCGTAGTGCGTGCGGCAACGGATGTCCGGCGTCCGGCGTGACGTCGAACAGGTCGAAGCCGCCCGGTCCGCTGATCCACGTACCGACCTGATTCTTGATGGTGTCCGACACGGCACTCACGCCGCCGAAGACGAACGCGGCACCGAACTCGGCCGACGATCCCTCCAGGTTCACCGTTATCTCCGACGGCTGCACGATGGTCGGCGGCACGAGCAGCATCGGGCCGAACACGGTGCCCATCAGCGCTCCGCCGGCTAGCGAATCCGGCCAGTTCGTCCCGGTCGAGATGCCCACCACCGACGAGCCAACGCTAAACGTGAACCAGACGTCGAGGGCGGTCTCGTATCGGTTGCCTCCGACGATCGCGTTACCGCTGAAATGTCCGGCCTGCAACGCGGCCGCTGCCGGCCCGCCGATCGCCCACAAGTCCGTACCCGCGTTCTGCTGCAGGTAGGTCTTCGTGTCGGCGGGCAGGTTGCCGTCCGCGGTCAGCACCACGACGGCCGCGTCGTTGGTCGGCAGACCGGGCTCGTCGAAGCCACCGGCCGCCGCGCCGGCCGCGAGCGCGTCCGGGAAGTTGAGACCGGTGGTGGCGAAGACGTGCGCCGGGTGTGGGTTGATGGCGTTTGCGACCTCGACAGCCGTGGCGTAGCGGTTCGCGCCGGACAGCCGTGTCGTGTTTGGGTAGTTGTGCTTCAACTGAGTCTCGATCGCCGCGGAGATGGCGCTCGTTCCGCCGAGGATGTAGATCGGATCGGTCGAGGACGCCCCGAGGACGCGCGAGATCTCCGCTGCGGTCTGCGCGTTGAGCACAGTGGGCGACGTCATGAGCAGGGGGCCGTTCTTCGCCGCCGCGAGCGCCGAACCGCCGAGCGCGTCAGCGAACGTGTCGGAGCGCGTCAGCACGACGGCGTCGGCCGGCGTACCGCCACTGGTCGGGTCGCCCGCCGTCCCCCACTGGAACTCCGACGTGGCCACCGCCGTGCCGAAGCGGTTGGCGCCTTCGATCCGGAACACCGAGTCGGCGTTCGCGGGCTGGTACGCGGGCCGTCCGCTCAAGCCGCCGAAGGGGCTCGGCGCCTGGCTGCCGTCGGCCGGCACGGTGAACACGCCGACGCCGTCGTCGAACGCGATCGTGGTGCCGTCCGGCGACCATGTCGGATCGAGGTGATCCTTCGCATCCGTCGTCAACGTCACCAGGACGCGCGTGCTCAGGTCGATCGTGAGGACCTGCAGGTGTCCGTTGTCGTCCGCCCGTACGAACGCGACATGCGTGCCGTCCGGGGAGATGGACGGCTGCAACGCATTGGTCACGAGCGTCTGCGGGGTCACCGTCGAGGTCGCGAACAGGTCGGTCTCGTTGATGCTCTCGACGTCGGTGTTGCCGCCCGATGTCGCGTCGAAGACGATGACACCGCCCGGGCCACCGTCCGGGTTCCCGTACGCCAGGCCGGTCGGCAGGTCCACGCGCGTCGGCGGCACCAGCCCACCGAGTCCGCCGACATAAAGCGACGAGTCGGCATCGGTCGGCTCCTGACCCGCCCACACCACGAAGTTGCCGTCGGACGTCCATGTCGGGTGGCTCTTCGGCGAGTCGTCGCCGGCCGTCAGGGGCGTCGTCGCCGTACCGTCGTTGAACCGTACGGTTTCCACGTCACCGTCGGTCGTCACAAACGCCAGCTGGCTGCCGTCCGCCGACCAGGCCCCGCCGTCGGCGGCGTCGGGCGTGAGGGTGAGGGTGAGGGTCGCCGGGTTGGCCGGCGGCGGTTTCACGATCGTGACGGTGTGTCCGGAGACCGTCGTCAGGCCGGCCAGTTGGCCGGGATGGCTTGCGTACGCTCCATTGAGGACGGTGAGGGTGATCCCTGCGCCGAGCGCCGCGACCGCGGCGATGACGATCGTCGCCGGCTTGCGTTTGAGTGACATGTTCGAGGCTCCCGCCACGTGCGCCGATCGACCCTCGTGTTGTCGGTCCATCCGACCCGGGCGGCGCATCAGGAATCTAGAGGGTCAGCGGTCGCGCCGCCATACCCGGCAGCGATCGGTTCAACGCGGACCGGGGTCCGAGCCTGAAGGCTCGGACCCCGGTCGTCTTGCTGGTTCGCGACCCACTGCTAGCGCCGCTGGTGCAGCTTCGCCGGCGACCTGGGCATCGTCAGACGTCCGTGCCCACGCAACGCCGAGTGGACGGACGCGGTTTGCTTGCCGTTGGCGGCCTTCACGGTCGTCGGGTTGACGGTCACCGTCGGTGCATCCGGTCCGCTGATCAACTTGCCGACGTTCGTCAGCACGCTGTCGTTGACCGCCGTCGTACCACCGAACACGATCGCTTGGCTGTAGGCGCCAGCTTCAAGCGACAAGAACGTCGTGTTGGGGAATGGCACGAGTGCCGGAAGCGCCTTCGGCGTGGTGAGGATCATCGGGCCGCCGATGGTGCCCATTGCGGCACCGCCGGCCAACGAGTCCGGCCAGTCCGTGCCAGTCGCCACGCCGACGCTGTTGTCGCCGCTGGTGAACGTCGCCGCGACCAACATCGCCGTCTCGTACCGGTTTGCACCGACGACCGGGAATGCGCTCCGAGTCTGCACTGCGTCGAAGCCCGCGCCGCCGATGCCGAACAGCAGCGCATTGTTGTGCGCGTTGAGATAGCCGGCGGTATCGGCTGGCAGACTCTTGTCGGCGGTCAACACCACCACGGCGGCGTTGTCGCTCGGGCTACCCGGCACGTCGAACCCGCCCGCCGCGGCACCGGCCGCCAGCGCGTCCGGGAAATTCAACCCGGTGGTAGCCAGGATGAACGCCGGATCCGGGTTGATCTCATCGGCAATCTTGACCGCGGTCGCGTAGCGGTTCGCCCCGGCCAGCCGGATCACGTTGGAGTAGTGCTGCTTGAGCTGGTTCTCGACAGTTGTCGAGATCGCGCTGGTGCCGCCCAGGATGTAGACCGGCAGATCCGACTGTGCACCCAGCACCCGGGTAATCTCCGCGGAGGTCGACGCGTTCAACGAGGTCGGTGGCGTCAACAACAGCGGGCCACCCTTGGCCGCGGCCAGCGACGAACCACCCAGCGCATCGGCGAAGGTGTCCGACCTGCTGATGACAACGGCCTGAGCTGGGATGCGCGGGTCCGTCGCATCGTCGGCGTTTGCCCACAACGCCTGCGACGTGGCCACCGCGGTGCCGAACCGGTTCGAACCCGACAGCCGGAACGTCGCGTCGTGCTGCGCCGACTCGTACGCGGGCGTACCCGTCAGGTTCGTGGCCTGTGGAGTAGCCGCTTGCGAACCATCGGCGAGCGCCGTGAGGATCGAGCTGCCCTCGTTGAACGCGATCGTGGTGCTGTCCGGCGACCACGTCGGCGCCGAGTGGTTGTTCGCGTCCGACGTGACCTGCACCAGGTTCTGCCCGGAGATGTCGGTGACGAAGATCTGGTCGTTGGTGCCGTCCGACCGCACGAACGCCACACGCGTGCCGTCCGGCGAGATCGATGGCTGCAAACCGTTCGCGACCACCAGCGTCGGGGTCACCGCCGTGGTGGAGAACAGATCAGCCTCGGTGATCGACACAACGTCGGTGCCGGTGCCGTTGTTGTTGGCCAGCACGATCACACCGTCTGGGCCACCGTCCGGGCTGCTGTACCCCGTGTGCCCGCTGTCCTCGACTAGGTCGACCTTCTCCGGCAGGAAGCCGCCATCGCTGGTGTTCCAGTAGATCGATGGCTGCGTGTCCACCTGATCCACCTCATCGGACCACACGATGGCGCTGCCGTCCGACGTCCATGTCGGATGCGACGCGTTTGCGCTCGGGTCGCCCGAGATGAAGCCCTCGTCCTTCCCGGCATTGAACCGGAACGTGTCGACGAAGCCGTCACTGTCCACAACCGCAAAGCGGCTGCCATCAGGCGACCACGCGCCGGTGCCGACAGGGGTCGCGCCACCGACGTCGGTAAGCGTCAGCTTGTGGGTCGGGGTCCAGGTGATGGTGTTGCCGGACAATGCGGTCAGTCCGGCGTTGTTGTCGGCGTCCGGTCCGCCGTGGCTCGCGAACGCGCCGTTGATGGCGATTACCGCGATGGCCACGCCAGCTGCTGCGACCGAGGCGAGGATTGCCTTCTTACGCAGAGGTTTTGACATGCAGGTGGCTCCTAGGGACATGCGCCTAACTCGACTCACCGTGAGTGTCGTCCGGTCCGACCCGTGAGGCGCATGGGGCAATGTAGATGTTCGGCCAGCCGAGCGCGATACCGTGTGACCCTCGGTGAGTCATCCGGGCGGCTAGAAATCCATCGGCCGAAATGTGGACGGTGTGACACCCGACACGCACCATTAACCACTCGTACACCGCGCGCACTCGCCGCCTCCACCGAGGGTTACTCGCTGGTAGTGCCGGCGCTATGCTTCGCAACCATGACCGCCACCCGTACGCCCGGCGTGCCGCTCATCGAGAACGGCCACCTCATCTCGACCAACCCGGCAACCGGTGCGGAAGTCGGTGCGTTTCCGGTCGCGTCGGCCGATGACGTACGGGCCGCGGTCGATCGTGCCCGCCCGGCCGCCGAGTGGTGGGCGGGGCTCGGCTTCGCCGCCCGTAAGCAGCGCCTGCTGCGGTGGACGTCGCTGCTCGCCAACCGCATCCAGGATGTGTCCGAGCTGATCAGCCGCGAAGGCGGTAAGCCGGTGGCGGAGGCGGTCGTGGAGTGCTTCGCCGCCATCGAGCACGTGTCATGGGCGGCCAAACACGCCGAGCGGGTGCTGAAACTCCGTCGGGTCCGCGGCTCGGTGTCGTTGGCCGAGTTCTCGGCGCACCTGGAATATCAGCCGTACGGCGTGATCGGCGTGATCGGGCCATGGAACTACCCGATCTTCACGCCGATGGGTTCGATCGCCTATGCGCTGGCGGCCGGCAACGCTGTTGTGTTCAAGCCGAGCGAATACACGCCCGCGGTCGGTCGCCTGCTCGTCGACACATTCGCGGAGGTCGTGCCGGAGCAGCCGGTGCTGCAGATCCTCTATGGCAAGGGCGACGTCGGTGCGATGCTGACGCGCGCCGGCGTCGGCAAGGTCGCGTTCACCGGCTCGACCGCGACCGGCAAGAAGATCATGGCGGCGTGTGCCGAGACGATGACGCCGGTGCTGCTGGAGTGCGGCGGCAAGGACGCCATGATCGTGGACTCGGATGCCGACCTCGACGCGGCCGCCTCCGCCGCCGCATGGGGCGGCCTCACCAACGCCGGCCAGACGTGCATCGGCATCGAGCGAATCTACGTCGTCGACAAAGTGCATGACGCATTCGTCGACAAGCTCGTCGCGAAGGCCCGCACGCTGAAGGTCGGCGTCGACAAGGACTCCGACTTCGGCCCGATCACGATGCCGGCGCAGATCGACACGATTCGCCGCCACATCTCCGACGCGCTGGACCGCGGCGGCCGCGCCGTCCTCGGTGGACTCGATGCGGTGGCGCCGCCCTACGTACGGCCGACGATCCTCGTCGACGTACCGGAGGACTCGGTCGCGGTGTGCGAGGAGACGTTCGGGCCGACGCTGACGGTGTCCCGCGTCGCGAATGCGAACGACGCCGTACGGCTGGCCAACGCCGCCCGCTACGGCCTCGGCGGCGCGGTGTTCGGCAGACGTGACGCGATGCGGATCGCGCGATCACTGCGCTCCGGCATGACATCGGTCAA
>DASTMZ010000059.1:0-11933 GCA_035713725.1 Micromonosporaceae bacterium | reverse complement strand
CGCAGCGTCGACCGGCTAGGTGACCGGCTCGGCGCGGGCGCCACCGGCGTGCTGCAGAGTGCGCTCGGCAACCTGCCGGAGCTGTTCATCGCGTTCTTCGCGCTGCGCGCCGGCCTGCTGACCGTCGTACAGTCCGCAATCATCGGGTCGATCCTCGCGAACCTGCTGCTGGTGCTCGGTCTCGCGTTCTTGGTGGGCGGCCTGAAGCACGGCACTCAACGGTTCGACCATGGCCGCGCGCGTACCACGTGTGTGCTCCTCGCGCTCGCCACCGCCGCGCTCGTGTTACCAAGCCTTGCCGCGCAACTGCATTCGCCGGCCGGCGGTCACGAGACAGCGTTGTCGGTCGCCGTCGCGCTCATCCTGCTCGTGGTGTTCGCGCTGTCGTTGCCGGCCTCGCTGCGCAACCAGGCCGCTCGCGACCAGCCAGATCCGCGCGGCGTCGTCGCGGTCACCGCGAGCGCCAGCGGGTCCCGCACCGTCGACGCAGATCGATTCAGTGGTACGCCAACCGGGAACCCGACGTCGTCGGCGGCGCCTGCGCGGTCGCATGTCGACGGTCACTGGCCGATCTGGCTCGCCGTCACGATGCTCGCCGTGGCGGGCGTCGCCGCGGGTTTCGTTTCGGACTGGTTCGTTGACTCGTTGCAGCCCGCCATCGACGCGTTGCACGTGTCGCCCGCGTTCGCTGGCCTTGTCATCGTTGCCATCGCTAGCAACGCGGTGGAGAACGTGGTGGGCATTCAGCTGGCGTCCCGCAACCAGGCGGACTATGCCGTCTCGATCATCATCAACAGCCCGCTGCAGATCGCATTGGTGCTCGCGCCCGCGCTCGTGCTGCTGAGCTTCCTCACGGCCACCACGCTGACGCTGGTCTTCGCGCCGTTGCTCGTGGTGTCGGTGGTGGTGGCCGTCGTGATCACGTCGCTGATCGTCTTCGACGGCGAGTCGAACTGGCTCGAGGGCACGATCCTGATCGGGCTCTACGCGATCATCGCGGCGTTGTTCTGGTGGGGCTGACGAGGCGGTCGGCCGGCAGCATCGCCCACGGGATGTTGTCGATGCGTGTCGACCCGGCCGAGGGTAGCCGGCCGCGTTCGTACCCTTCCCGTCGGAAACCGGCACGCTCCAGTGTGCGCTGCGACGCGATGTTGTCCGGTGCGGTACCGGCGGCGAGCCTCGCCAGTCCGGCAGTGTCGAACGCCCAGTCGGAGATCAGGCGTACCGCCCGGGTCGCGAAATGCCGGCCACGCCGCTCGCGCGCCAGGCTGTAGCCGACCAACGCCTGCCCGGTCGGTGCCTCGCGGAACAGCCCGATGTCGCCGGCGAACGCACCGGTGATCGCGTCCCGGATCGCGCACTCGGCTCGCTCGCCGATGAGCCACTTGTACGGCGCCGTTGCACACCGCTGCGCCACCGACTCGGGTGTCGGCGCGCGACTTGCCACCGTCGTCGCGACCACCTCGGGCAGGCTCGCGAGCTCGTACATGGCGTCGGCGTCCGATTCGTCGACGGGCGTGAGACGGATCACGCCGTCGGTCAGGGATCCGCCCGGCAGGTCCGGCAACGCGCGCGGCGCCGGTACGCCCGAGTCGCTGGCCAGGCGTACCCACACCACCACGTCGTTCCAGCCACCGCGATCGAGGGCGGCGGCTCGGCGTACCCCCTCATGGGTGAAGCCGGCACCCAACGCGACCCGCATGCTCGCCGCGTTGGCCGGGCTGGTGAGCAGCTCGACGCGGCCGAACCCTTGGGCGAACGCCCAGTCGGCGAGGGTACGGGTGGCGTCCGTCGCGACGCCGCGACCGCGCGCCCACGGCGCGACCCAATAGCCGATGCTGGTCGCGTGCCCGTCTGCCGTTGGCATACCCAGCCCGACCGACCCGGCGATCCGATCATCGTCGGTCAGCGTGACGGCGAATCCGGCCTGGCCGGCGGCCCATCCGCTGGGAATCTGATTGGTGATCCAATCGCGGGCGTCGTCGGGGGTGTACGGGTGCGGCAGCCGGCCGAGAAAGCGCCGGGTCTGCGGGTCGTTGCAGGCGTCCACGACCCCGTCGATGTCGTCGACGGTCAGGTCCCGAAGTGTCACGGCGCGACCGGGAATCGGGCCACGCGGAAGCGTTCGCATCGTCAGACGGCGTCCGCGCTCGGGGTGGGCAGGATCGGCCGGGTCATGGCCACATGCTGCCGCACCGGCGGGACCACGGGCCACCCCGGCGAGAGGCTCGGCGATGTGGAGCCACGTCCCGGTGCGTGAAACACTTGGTTAGGCCGCCCGGACCGCGCCCCTGCTGGCCCGGACGTCCGTTTCGTCACGATGCGGGTGACCTGGCGGCCGTGGCCGACGGGTTCGGCGTGGTGCCGCCTACGATTGGGCCGGCAGATAGGTGAGGGAGCGCATTTCCGTGGCCATGCTTGAGAAGCTTCTCCGTGCCGGAGAAGGTCGATTGCTTCGTCGTCTCGAAGCGGTCGCGAACGCGGTGAACTCGCTCGAAGATCACTACGCGGACATGAGCGACGAGGAGCTGCGGGCTCTCACCGATGAATACAAGCAGCGTTACGCCGACGGCGAGTCGCTCGAGGAGCTGATGCCGGAGGCGTTCGCCACGGTCCGCGAGGCGTCCAAGCGCGTGCTCGGCAAGCGGCACTACGACGTGCAGGTGATGGGTGGCGCCGCGCTCCACTGGGGCAACATCGCCGAGATGAAGACCGGTGAGGGCAAGACGCTGGTATCGACCATGCCGGCCTACCTCAACGCGTTGTCCGGCAAGGGCGTGCACATCGTCACCACGAACGATTACCTGGCCCAACGCGACGCCGAGTGGATGGGCGCGATCCACCGGTTCCTCGGCCTGACGGTCGGCGTGATCTTGCCGAACGAGTTCGGCGGCGTGCACAAGGCGGCGTACGACTGCGACATCACGTACGGCACCAACAACGAGTTCGGCTTCGACTACTTGCGCGACAACATGGCGATGTCCGCCGCGGATCTCGTACAGCGCGGGCACAACTACGCCATCGTTGACGAGGTCGACTCGATTCTCATCGACGAAGCGCGTACCCCGCTGATCATCTCCGGCCCCGCCGAGCAGTCCGCGAAGTGGTACGTCGAGTTTTCGAAGGTGGTCGCCCGCCTCGACCGCGGCGAGCTGGACAGCGGCGACGGTGACTACGAAGTCGACGAGGCGAAGCGTACGGTCGCCATCTCAGAGCGCGGAGTGCAGCGCGTCGAGGACCGGCTCGGCGTCGACAACCTCTACGAGTCGGCGAACACGCCGCTGGTCGGCTACCTGAACAACGCGCTCAAGGCCAAGGAGCTCTACAAGCGCGACAAGGACTACATCGTCTCCGACGAGGGCGAAGTGCTCATCGTCGACGAGTTCACCGGCCGCATCCTGCACGGCCGGCGCTACAACGAGGGCATGCACCAGGCCATCGAGGCCAAGGAAGGCGTCGAGATCAAGCAAGAGAACCAGACGCTGGCCACCATCACACTGCAGAACTACTTCCGGCTCTACAAGGTGCTTGCCGGCATGACCGGTACGGCGCAGACCGAAGCGGCCGAGTTCAACAAGGTCTACAACGTCGGCGTGGTGTCCATCCCGACGAACATGCCGATGATCCGCGCCGACCAGTCCGATGTCATCTACCGGACCGAGAAGGCGAAATTCAACGCCGTCGTGGAGGACATCGCGGAGCGGCACTCGATCGGTCAGCCGGTGCTCGTCGGCACCGTCTCGGTCGAGAATTCCGAGGTGTTGAGCCAGATGCTCCGCCGTCGGGGCATCGCGCATTCGGTGTTGAACGCGAAATACCACGCGCGCGAGGCAGAGATCATCGCGCAGGCCGGCCGGCGGGGCGCGGTCACCGTCGCGACGAACATGGCCGGCCGCGGTACCGACATCCTGCTGGGCGGCAACCCCGAGTTCCTGGCGGCGGCCGAGTTGCGGCAACGCGGGCTCGACGCCAACGAGTCACCCGAGGAATATGCGACGGCCTGGGAGGACTCGCTGGAGCGCTGGACGAAACAGTGTGACCAGGAGGGTGAAGAGGTCATCGAGGCGGGCGGGCTCTATGTGCTCGGCACCGAGCGACACGAGTCCCGCCGCATCGACAACCAGCTGCGCGGTCGATCCGGCCGCCAGGGCGACCCGGGCGAGTCACGGTTCTACTTGTCGCTTCAGGACGAGCTGATGCGGCGATTCCGAGCCGCCGCGGTCGACGCGGTCATGCAGCGCTTGCGCATCCCGGAAGACATGCCGATCGAGAACAAGATGGTCAGCCGGCAGATCAAGAGCGCGCAGACCCAGATCGAGGGCCAGAACGCCGAGATCCGCAAGAACGTGCTCAAGTACGACGAGGTCCTCAACCGCCAACGTACGGTGATCTACACCGAGCGCAACCGGGTCCTCGCCGGTGAGGACCTTTCCGAGCAGATCTCGCACATGCTCGACGACGTGATCAGCGCGTACGCGAAGGGCGCGACCGCGGAGGGGTACGCCGAGGACTGGGACCTCGAGCAGCTGTGGTCGAGCCTCAAGCAGCTCTACCCGGTCGGCGTCACGATCGAGGACGTCGAGGAGGAGGCCGGCGGCTCGCGCGATCGGATCGACAGCGAATTCCTCGAGGAGGCGCTGCTCGAGGATGCGCGCGCGGCGTACGCGGCCCGCGAGGAGGAGCTCACGCCGGATGCCATGCGCGAGTTCGAGCGTCTCGTGCTGCTGCAGGTCATCGACCGCAAGTGGCGCGAGCACCTCTACGAGATGGACTACCTGCAAGAGGGCATCGGCCTTCGGGCACACGCGCAACGGGATCCGCTGGTCGAATACCAGCGCGAGGGCTTCGACATGTTCAGCCAGATGCTGGACGGCATCAAGGAAGAGGTTGTCGGCTTCCTGTTCAACCTCGAGGTGCAGGTCGAGGAGGCACCGGCACCGCCGCCGGTGATCGACACGCAGGCCGCGCGGCTGCTGCCGTCCACAAAGCCGGTGGAGATCCGGGCGAAGGGTCTCGGCCGCCCGTCGCAGCCACAGGCGCTGTCCTACTCGTCGCCGACGATCGACGGCGCGGCGGGTTCGGGCGCGGTGATGTTCGAACAAGCGCCTGCGCTGGGCATCGGTGGCGAGCAGCCGACTCGGCCGACCGGACCGCAGTCCGCCCGCGCCGCCGGCCAGAAGGCGCCGGCGCCGGGCCAGGTAGTGGGCAGCGGCGGCCCGTCGCGTAACGCCCCGTGCCCGTGCGGCTCCGGCAAGAAGTACAAGCGCTGCCACGGAGCACCTGCCGGCGCGTAGGTGTGCGCGCCGGTTGCCTGCGGCGCTTCGCGCCGGTTGCGCCGGCCGAACGTTGGCGGCACGCTTCGTGGGTCAGTCAAGATCTGGATTACTGCGCACTCATGGTGCGGATCATGGCGGCTGGGCGACGATGAATGCCCGGCACCACGGATCATGAATGCTGACGCGTGCGGTGTGTTGCCCCGTACACAGGCGGGAGTGCCGTAGCGCTGACTGCAGGCAATCAATGGCAAACTGAAGCAATGGCATCCCGATTCCTGCAGTTGGCCGAGGTGGCCGACGAGTTGTCGGTGACCGTCTCGCAGGTCTACCACATGGTCCGAAGCGGTGAATTACCGGCGATCAAGATCGGTGGACGCGGGCAGTGGCGCGTCGAGCGGGACCGCCTTGAGGCCTATATCCAGCTGAAATACACGGAGACTGCGGATTGGGTAAGCCAAAATCCGCTCGTCGGTCGCGACGATGACATCGACGAGGGTACGTAAGGCCTTGACCGCAGGAAGTCGAGGGCTGTAGAACTAACTGAAGGCAATCGAAAGCAAACGCAAGATCGATTGCGGTAGCGCTACAGGATCGCCTGAGGTTGATCACGCGGCAGATGTGGTGTCGCCGCCCGTACCCCGATCGGAGGGTTGCCGTCGTGACGGTCACGCTGATCGAAGCAACCGCGGACATCAACGAGCCAGCCGAGATCACCGACGCACGTGGGACCCACGCCAGCGCATCCCGATCGGTGTGCGCACCGCGTTCGACGGGACTGGTCGGCGACCTCGGTGCCCCGATTCGACTTCGTCGTCCGCCCGCGAGCGAGCCACCCTTCGACGCGTCTCCACCCGTCGACCTCCGGTCCGAGGCCGCTGGACGCCAAGCCGACCAACCGGCCGGATCCGAACCGGCAGGACGTGCCGATGGTTTCGACCGTCGCCCGATTGGCGCCGCGACGGCTCGTGCCGGCGCAGGCGCGCCGGCACGGCACGTTCCGCCGGCCGTCGCGAGCGCGCAACGTTATGTGCGGATCTGCCTCGAGGTGCTCAACGGATTCCGGCCGGCCGCGCACCTTCGCACGCTTGCCGGCCCGGTCGAGTTTGGCGCGGTCGTCAACCAGCTCAACCGGCGACGCAATGGGCGCGGGCACTTTCCGCAGGTGGTGGTTGGAGCGGTGCCACCGAGCACGCCGCCGAACCGCCGTCCGACGTCGGCCTACGTTCCGGGCCACGTCAACGTCGGCGCTCGATACGAGTTGCCGAGTGCGCCGCAGCGACGGCCGCACGCACCCACCACCGCGCACCGAAACGCGCCGGGGGCATCGCAACCCGTCCGGCTCATGCGGTTGCGAGTTGCCGAGCCGCGTGACGGGATCGCCGAGGTTGTCGCGGTGTTGGCATTCGCGGGCGCTAGCCTCGCGATGGCGATGCGCTTGGAACGGCGCGACAACCAGTGGCTGTGCGCGGTCGCCCAGGTGATCTAGGGCCGGCGCGCAGCATCACCCCGCGCTGCACCCGCTGATCGAGGCGCGCACACTGTGCGAGACAGTCACGCGGACCGGACGGATGCCACGTCGCCACGGCAGAGACGATCGGCCACCGCGACCGCGACGACGGGAGCGCCGTGAACGACGAGGTGACCCGGATCTACGTACCCGCGACGTTGACCGGCCTCGCACCGCTCGGCAATCGCGGCGCGCTGCGCGCGCCGGAGGGGTCGAGCGAACTCGACGCCCATGCGGTCACGCCGCACCTGCGCGAGTGGTATGCCGAGGCGGATGACGAAGAACTCGAGTACGTCGCGTTCACCCGTGCCGCGCAGGGCGCATTGCGACTCCTACACTTCGACGGCTCGGCTCCGCGGCGCCGCGTGGTGGTGTCCGCCGACGTAGCGACAAAGGCGCTGAGCTACCTTTCGACCGAGTTGGGATCGAGTGCCGTACGGCTGTCCGGCGACATCGAGTTCGCAGCCATCGCCGCCGTTCACGTCGACGGCATTTCGGCAGAGGCGGACGTAGCCGCCGCGGCGCACGTCGTGCTCGACGCGTCCGCTGGCGATCCGGATGCCCAATTCGTCGTGGACGGCGCCGAGGACCACGAACTCGAGTGGTACGACGTCTCCGAGATCGATCAGCTGCTGCGCTGATCGTCCGTGGCCTGCGTGCCGTCCCCGGCCGACGCGCCGACCCGAGCACGAGCGGCTGCCCGGGCGGGCGATGGTCGCAGCGTGCGGCCGAACGCAATCAGCGCGACGATTGCGCCGACGAACAGCACCAGCAGCCCATGGATCACGCGATTGCCGGCCAGCAAGTCGATGACCGTACGGTCGTCGGCGGAAATCGACCGCGCGACGTGCACTAATCCGGCACCGCCCAGATGGGTCAGCGCCTCGGTGGCGAGCAGGAGGAGACCGGTGGCTGCGCCCGCCAGTTCGTACGCCGGGAACGCCACGCCACGCCCGCGGCGTCGCAGATACCAGAACGCCACGAGGCCGGCGACCAACCCGACGATCACCGAGTCCACGTGTGACACAAGCGAATTCGCATTGACTACCTTGGCGCACGCCGACACGGCCGCGCCCTGGTCGCAGTCGGTGATTGCGGACCGCCCGGCGCCGAGCGCGGCCATCATGTGACCGAGCACGGTCCCGCTGTTCAGGATCGTGTCAGCGACGAACGACGCGAGTGCCGCCGCAAGCGCAGCCTCCGGCACCAGGAGACGCTTCCCGATCCCGACGAGCGCGCCCGCGACCGTACCCGTAATCACCACCGTGACCGCCACGCCAGCGATCGACGGCACATTGCCGTACGCGCCGAGGACCGTACCCATCACGCCGAGCCCGACGATCAGGCCGCCGGTCGCGGCGACCGCATACCGGAGCCATCGCTGAGCCGGGCCGGCGGATCGGCGTACCCGCCAAAGGTCCGTGCCTAGACGGGCGGCGAGGCCCCCACCCAGGCCGCCCAGCGCGGTCGCCTGGACCACCGATGGGATGGCGAGCGCCGCGGTCGCGATCGCGACGGTGTCGCCCGCGTTGTCGTGGATCTGCTGATGCGCCGCCCATAGCTTGACGATCAGCCAGATCAATCCGAGACCCGCGACGGTCCACGGCACCCAGGCGCGCGCGGGCGGCGTGCGGTCCGCGCGATCCCGAGCCGGCGCGGGTACGCCGTCCCGCGTGCCGACGCTCGGCTTGGTCATCACCGCCCCCATCGATGCCCTCGGGATTCGGGCGCCGCCCAGCCTACCTGTCGATGCGTGTAGGCCTCGCGACACCAGTCGTCGCGGCTTGGCGACCGGCCGACCCGGCGTGGGAGGATGATTTAGCGCCGCTGTAGCCGCAAGGTTTGCGCCGCAGCGTGCGGTAGCCGCGAATTCTCATCGTCGAGGAGCCCTGCCATGGATGCAGTCATCGCCGTGCCCGAGCCGCGCAACGAGACAGTCCGCGACTATGCGCCGGGCAGCGCGCAGGCGACGAGTCTCGCCAAGCGGCTCGCTGATCTCGCCGGCACGCGCCTCGACCTGACAAACACCATCGACGGCGTGCATCGGATGGCCGGCGGCGAGGAGATCCGGGTCGTGCAGCCGCACCGGCACGCGCACGTGCTCGGCGTGGCCCGCAACTCGACGCATGCTGACGCTGAGGCGGCAGTCGCCGCGGCGAGGAAGGCGGCGCCCGGGTGGCGCGCGATGCCTTATGCCGACCGTGCGGCGATCTTCCTTCGGGCCGCCGACCTCCTGGCCGGACCGTGGCGCGACACCCTGAACGCGGCGACCATGCTCGGCCAGTCGAAGACCGTCTACCAGGCGGAGATCGACGCGGCCTGCGAGCTCATCGACTTCCTGCGGTTCAACGTCGCGTTCGGCGCGAAGCTGCTGGGCGAGCAGCCGATGTCGTCGCCGGGCGTGTGGAACCAGTTCGACTACCGGCCGCTGGAAGGCTTCGTCTACGCGATCACACCGTTCAACTTCACCGCGATCGCCGGAAACCTGCCGACCTCACCGGCGCTGATGGGCAACACCGTGATCTGGAAGCCGTCCACCACGCAGCAGTTCGCGGCGCACTTCCTGATGCGGCTGTTCGAAGCGGCCGGCCTGCCGCCCGGTGTGATCAACATGCTGACCGGCCACGGCGTCGGGATCAGCGAGGTGCTGCTCACCGATCCGGACTTGGCCGGCATTCACTTCACCGGTTCCACGGCAACGTTCCACCACCTGTGGCGCAGTGTTGCCGGCAACCTGGACCGCTACCGCGGCTACCCGCGGCTGGTCGGCGAGACCGGCGGCAAGGACTTCGTGATCGCGCATCCGTCCGCCGACGTCGACGCGCTGCTCACCGCGCTCGTCCGTGGCGCTTTCGACTACCAGGGTCAGAAGTGTTCGGCGGCGTCGCGGGCGTACATCCCGCGATCGATCTGGGATGGCGAGCTGCGCGACCGGCTCGCCGCGACGGCCGACGGACTGACGTACGGGGATGTCAGCGATTTCACGAACTTCGGTGGCGCGGTGATCGACGCTCGCGCATTCGCGAAGCACGCCGCGGCGTTCGACCTGATGCGCAACTCCGACGCGTGCACCGTGATCGCGGGTGGCTCCGCGGACGACGCGGAAGGCTACTTCGTGCGCCCGACCGTCGTGGAGTGCACCGACCCGGCGCACGAGGTGTTCACCACCGAGTTCTTCGGGCCGATCCTCTCGGTGTACGTGTTCGAGGACGGCGCGTTCGAGGACACCGTACGGCAGGCCGAGTCGAGCTCGCCGTACGCGTTGACCGGGTCGGTCTTCGCGACGGACCGGCGCGCGATCGAGTGGGCGTCGGAGACGCTGCGCTACGCGGCCGGCAACTTCTACATCAACGACAAGCCCACCGGTGCCGTGGTCGGGCAGCAGCCGTTCGGTGGCGCGCGCGCCTCGGGTACGAACGACAAGGCCGGCTCGTGGCTGAACCTCGCGCGATGGGTGTCGCCTCGCACCATCAAGGAGACGTTCGTACCACCGACCGACCACCGGTACCCGCACATGGGCTGACACCGGCCGGCCCGACGGCAGCCGACTGCGGCCGGCTGACGGCGGCCTGTGATTTGCCCGGATTGCCGGACAGGTCATGGGCCGGCTGGATAACGTCGCCGACGATGAGCCCACCGGCCGAGGATCCAGGTGGCGCGTCGCATGCGTACCGCAGGCGCGCGCTGCTCCGGGCTGCCACCGTCTGTGCGGCCGGTCTCGCGGCAAGTGGTTGCGACGCTGTTTCAACGCATGCCCTCCGCCGCACGGCACGTAGTCGGGCGACGGTAGACGCGTCGGCGTCCGCGCGACCGTCGCCAAGTACGGGGGCGACGCTTCCGCGGTCGATCGCCGCGACGTTGCCACCCGAGGTGCGCAACGGTCCGCGCAACCGTCCGGGGATCGCGCTCACGTTCCACGGGCAGGGCACACCGCCGATGGTGCGGGATCTGCTGATCGCCCTCGAGGACCATGACGCCCGGGGCACGTTCATGGCGGTGGGCTCGTGGCTCGCATCCGAGCCGATGTTCGCCGCCCGGATCCGCGACGGCGGCCACGAACTCGGCAACCACACTATGCACCATCTCGCGATCGCGTCGATGAACCGCGCTGACGCGTCGGCGGAAATTGACGAGTGTGCCGACGTGCTTCGCCGGTTGACCGGGTCGATCGGCACATGGTTCCGCCCGTCGCAGACCCAATTCGCCACGCCGACGATCCTCGCCGCGGCGGCGCGCGCCGGGTATCCGACGTCGCTGTCCTACGACGTGGACTCGCTCGACTACACCGATCCGGGCGTGGACGCGATCGTCGCGACGGTGCTTCGCCTGGCGCGCAATGGATCCATCGTCAGCATGCATGCGGGACACGCGCAGACTGTGGCCGCGGTGCCCACGGTGTTGGCCGGGCTGCGGCACCGAGGGCTCCGGCCGATGACGATGACCGAATTGATGAGCCAATGAGCGGCCCGGCGGCGACCGCATGAACCCATCGAGACCGCGTCGCGGGCCGGGTCTCGTCGCGATCGTCGCGGCCGCGGCGCTCGTGGTCGCGGCCTTCATCGTCGACTTGCGAGACTCCGGATCGCGGCGCCACGCGTCGTCGACAGCCGCGATCTCGGGGCCGTCCTCGGCTGGACGCGAGGCCGGTGCGGCGCCGGTCGCGTCGCCGGCGTCGCAATCGCCCACTGGTACGGAGCCTAGTGGTACCGAGCGTTCCGACCTCCTGCCCGGCATGCCGCAGCCGTTGGATCCATCCGACCTGTACGCGGCCGATCGGCCCGGCATGCTCTCGCCGGTGGTACGCGGTGACCTGCCCCGCATCTACGTCCCGAACAACCTCAGCAATACCGTGTCGGTCATCGATCCGGCGACGTACCGGATCCTCGAAACGGTACGGGTGCCGGTCAGCCCGGAGCTTGTCGTACCGTCCTGGGACCTAAGGACGCTCTGGGTCAACAGCGACCGTGGCAACGCGCTGACGCCGATCAACCCGGTCACCGGTGCGTTCGGGAAGCCGGTGCCGGTCGACGACCCGTACAACCTCTACTTCACTCCGAACGGCGCGTCCGCCGTCGTGATGGCCGAGGCGCGGCGCGAGATCGTGTTCCGCGATCCGCACTCCATGAAGGTGCAGTCGGTGGTCCACGTGA
>DASTMZ010000058.1:0-8229 GCA_035713725.1 Micromonosporaceae bacterium | reverse complement strand
GAGCGCGGGCAGCGCGCGGGTCAGCGCATCGGCGTGCTTGGCCGGCAGGCGCGCCACGCACTCCGACACGATCGCGGTACGCCGGTTGCGGATCCGCTCGTGGATCCGGTTGCCCTCCGGCGTGATGCGCACCGACGCGGTGCGCAAGTCGGCGGGGTCCCGAATGCGCTCGACTAGGCCGGCCTCGTCGAGCTTGGTCAGCACGCGTGACAGCATCGTCGGGTTGAGGCCCTCGAGCTCGGTGAGTGCGGCGATCGACAACGGGCCCCGGCCGGCGACCAGCCCGAGCACGGAGGCCTGTGTCGGCGTCAGTCCCTCGCCGGTGGCGGACGCGTTCAGCTGACGCGCGAGCTTGCCCACCACCCGGCGCAGCCGCGTGACCGATTCGGTGTCCATCGCGTCTCCACTTGCTGTCCGTATGCCGCGCGCGGCTGGTATCCGTGCCATTTCGAGTGTGCCGCACGACTGGATCAATCGCGGTCCGACGCGCGCCATTTAGTTGCTTGCCGGCAAGCAGTGTAATCTACGGTTGTGCGTACCGTTGTCGGCCAGGCGCCCCCGAGCACGACGGCGGCGGACGACGACGGCGGACCGAACCCACGACGCCGGCTGATTTTCGCGATCGTGTCCGTCGGCATGTTGATGGCGTCGATCGATCAGACGATCGTGGCCACCGCGCTGCCGGCCATCGGGCACGAGTTGCGCGCCCCGATCAACTGGGCGGGCTGGACCATCACGGTGTACGCGCTGGGACGCGTCCTGGTGCTGCCGCTCGCCGGTCGGGTGTCTGACCAGTACGGTCGCCGGACGGTGTTCCTCGTCGCCATCGCGATGTTCACGCTCGCATCGCTGTTCTGCGGACTGGCCGACAACATCTACGAGCTGCTCGTGCTGCGCGCCGTGCAGGCGATCGGTGGTGCTGGGTTCATTCCGTCCGCCACCGGCATGGTCGCCGACAACTTCGGCGCGCAGCGCGATCGCGCCGTTGGCATGTTCACGAGCATCAACCCGATCGGCGGCATCATCGGGCCGGCGATCGGCGGCGTCTTCGTCACGTACTGGTCATGGCGCGGCATCTTCCTCGTGAACGTACCCATCGGCGCGGTGCTGATCGTGGTCGCGCTCAAGTACATCCCGCGCAACGCTCCGGTCGGCACCCGGGCACGTCTCGACATCGTCGGGATGGCGTCCCTCGGCGCTGCGATCCTCGGCGGCATGGTGGGCATCTCGTATCTCGGCGGGCGCGGCGCCTCGCTGTCGGGCGTCGGCCTCCTGCTGCCGGCCGCCATCGCGGTGATCGCGCTCACCGTGTTCGTGTGGCACACGTCGCGCACCAGCAACCCGTTCATCCCGGTGAAGCTGTTGCGCGGTCACGGGTTCGGCGTGATGAACACGATCAACTTCCTGTACGGCAGTGCCGCCCTCGGCTTCGGCGCGCTAGTGCCGCTCTACGCCACGCAGCGCTACGGCATCCGTACGCTCGAGTCCGGTACGTTGCTGTCCGCGCGCTCTGTCGGCATCATCGCGTTCGCCGGCATCTCCGCGATGGCGTTGCGCCGCACCGGCTATCGCGGGCCGATGGTCGGCGGCTTCCTGCTCACCGCCGCCGGGTTGGTGGCCATGTCGCTCAGTCCGATCCACCTGTCGCCATACGCCTGGCTCGCGCTGGCCGCGTGCCTGACCGGGGTGGGCATGGGCATCTCACTGCCGGCCGCGAACAATGCGTCGCTGCAACTCGCGCCGGAGCATGTCGCGGCGGTCGCCGGTCTGCGCGGCATGTTCCGGCAGGCCGGTCAGATCACCGCTGTATCGGTAAGCACCGCGATCCTGGCGCGCAGTGGCGATCCAGGTCTCACGCAGGCGCACATCTTCGCGATGTTCGCGCTAATGCTGGTGTGCATCACGCCGTTCATCGCGTTGGTGCCGGAGCATCGCGGCAACTGGTGACTAGGCCCCGACAGCGGCTTGGCCGGGCAGTACTCAGGGCATGCGCTCGTACGCCGGCAGGGTGAGGAAGTCCGCGTAGTGGTCGCCGAGCGCGACCTCGACGAACGTGTCCCGGGCCGGTCCGTAGTCGTCGATGTCGCCGAGTTTGGCGATCTCCTCGTCGAGGATGCGCAGCACGAGGTCGCGCGTGATCGGCGTGCCGTCGTCGAGCGTCGCGCCGTTGCGAATCCATTGCCAGATCTGTGATCGGCAGATCTCCGCGGTGGCGGCGTCCTCCATGAGGTTGAAGATGGCCACCGCGCCGGTGCCGCGTAGCCACGATGCGAGATATTGCAACGCCACGCTCACGTTCGCGCGCAGCCCTTGCTCGGTCCGCTCGCCGGGCGTCGATCGCACATCGAGCAGCGCGTCGGCACGTACGTCGACGCGGTCCGTCGCGATGTGTCGCTGATCCGGCGCGTCGCCGAGCACACCGGTGAACACCTCGTTGCACAGCGGTACGAGGTCCGGGTGCGCGACCCACGAGCCGTCGAACCCGTCGCCGGCCTCACGTACCTTGTCGTCGCGTACCTTCGCCATCGCGGTCTCATTGACAGCCGAGTCGCGACGGCTCGGGATGAAAGCCGCCATGCCGCCGATCGCGTGTGCCCCACGTCGATGGCAGGTATGCACCAACAGATTCGTATACGCCCGCATCATCGGTGCGGTCATCGTCACCGCGTTCCGGTCTGGCAGCAAGAAGTCCGCGCCCTTGCTGCGGAACACCTTGATCATGCTGAACAGGTAGTCCCACCGGCCCGCGTTCAGTCCGGCGGAGTGTTCGCGAAGCTCGTACAGGATCTCGTCCATCTCGAACGCGGCCGGCACCGTCTCGATCAAAACGGTCGCGCGGATCGTGCCGCTGGGGATGCCGAGCATCTCCTGCGCCTGCACGAACACGTCGTTCCAGAGCCGCGCCTCGAGGTGGCTCTCCATCTTGGGCAGATAGAAGTACGGACCTCGGCCGGCCGCGAGCTGCCGCTGCGCACAGTGGAAGAAGTAAAGCGCGAAGTCGAGCAGGCCGCCCGACACGCGTTCACCGTCCACGAGCAGGTGCTTCTCCGGCAGGTGCCAGCCGCGCGGCCGCACCACGATGGTCGGCCGCTCGTCGGCCGGCCGCAGCTCGTAACGCCGACCATCGTCCGCGACAAACGTCAGCGTGTCGTCGATCGCGTCGCGCAGGTTGCGCTGCCCCGAGATCATGTTCGGCCACAACGGCGTGTTTGCGTCCTCGAAGTCGGCGAGCCACACCCGCGCGCCCGAATTCAGCGCGTTGATGGACATCTTCGCGTCGGTCGGGCCAGTGATCTCGACACGGCGATCCTCGAGCCCGGGCGCTGGCGGTGCCACGCTCCAGTCGGCATCGCGGACCGACGCGGTGTCGGCGCGGAAGTCCAGCGTCCCGCCGGCCTCGATAGCGCGCTGCCGGTCGGCGCGCGCGGCGAGCAGCTCGCGTCGTCGCGGCTCGTGCCGCCGATGCAGCGCGGCCACGAACGCGAGCGCGTTAGGAGTCAGGATCGTGTCGTGCGCGTCGCCGGCGTGCAACGTCACTTCGACGCCGGGCGCGGATTCCGATGCGTTCACTCGTCACCGTCCACATGTGTCATACCTGCCTCGCACGATGATTCCATGCCTTTGCAGAATCGGGTGACGCCGACCGGTGAGATCGTCGCCGACCCGGCCCGTGGCCTGCTGATGGGCAATCGCGGCTGCCTGCATCGCGAGGACCGGTCACTCGGCGTCTCGCGGTGGCGTTCCACGCTGTGGATCTGCTGCACGCTCGTGTGGCGCGACGTGCGCCGCGATCCGATGCCGCCCGGCCGCTGGACCGCCTTGTTCTTCCTCGACGAAGCGACCGCGTTCGCGGCCGGGCATCGGCCGTGTGCCTATTGCCGGCGCGGCGACTACCTCGACTACGCGCACGCCTGGTGGCGCGCCGGGGGCGGTCCCCGCCGGCCGTGGGCCGCCGAGATGGACGCTCGCCTGCACGGTGAGCGGGTCCGCCGCACGCGAGCGCAGGTCACTCACGTGGCGCGCTTCGCCGACGTTCCGAACGGTGCGATGGTCCGCCTACACGGCGCACCAGGGCTTGTCGCGGACGGCACGGTTCGCGGTTGGTCGTTACATGGGTACGCCAAACCCGAGGCGCTGTCGCCCGACGCCGATGTCGAGGTGCTCACGCCGCCGGCCACGCTCGACGCGTTCCGAGCCGGGTACCGGCCGTGGGTGCATCCGTCGGCGGTCGACGCCGGCACGCCCGACCCGGCGGCGCTCCGCGTGATCCGTTCGGTCGGCCTGCCCTAGCTAGCCACCGGCGCGGCGCGCATGGCCTGCCAGCGCTCCATGAGTCTCGGCATCTCGGCGGCCAGGAACGAGAAGAAGTCCCTTGTCTCGAGGAGTCGTTCGCCGGCCGGAGTCTCCGGGCCGACGGCCGTGATGCCGCTGCTCAGGCTCGAGATGTAGCGGCCGAGCACGCGGTCCTGGCTGAGCGCCACACGGAACCACATGTCGTTGTCGATCCGGTAGACGTCGCGTCGCGTGCCGGGATCGCGTTCCCGGCTGGCCAACGCAATCTGCTCCAGGTAGCGCACCGCTCCGCTGATGGCGGCCGGGCTAGCGTTGAGGATCTCGCTCAGCTCCGCGGCGGTCCGACGGCCCGAATCGGTGACGAGCAGCGCTGCGAAGACACGGGCGGCCATCCGCTGCCACCCGGTCTCGGCGAGCACCGAAGCGAAGCGTTCGATGAACGCGCCCACCTCGGCGTCGTTACGCACTGTCTCCTCGCTCACATCCGACAGTGTACGGCATACTGAAGTTTCACAAAGTTCTGAACGAAGCGTACGGTGATGGGCATGGGTACTCCGAACGGCACGCCCGCGATCCTCGCCGACGGCCTCGTCAAGAGATTCGGCCAGACCGTTGCCCTCGACGGGCTCAACCTGTCGGTGGCCACCGGTGAAGTCCACGGATTCCTCGGCCCCAACGGCTCCGGCAAGTCCACCACGTTGCGAATCCTGCTCGGCTTGCTGCGCGCCGACGGCGGGACGGTGCGACTTCTCGGCGGTGACCCGTGGCGCGAGACGGCGACGCTGCACCGGCGGCTCGCGTACGTCCCCGGTGACGTCTCGCTGTGGCCGAACCTGTCCGGTGGCGAGGCGATCGATCTGCTCGGGCGGCTGCGCGGCGGCCTGGACACGAAGCGCCGCGACGACCTGCTCGACCGCTTCGACCTCGATCCGCGCAAGAAGGCTCGGACCTACTCCAAGGGCAACCGCCAGAAGGTCGCGCTGGTCGCCGCGCTTGCGTCCGATGTCGAGCTGCTGTTGCTCGACGAGCCGACCTCCGGCCTCGATCCGCTGATGGAGGAGGTCTTCCGCGAGTGCATCGAGGACGAGAAGCAACGTGGGCGCACCGTGTTGTTGTCCAGCCACATCCTGGCTGAGGTCGAGGCGCTGTGCGATCGAATGTCGATCATCCGGCTGGGCCGTACCGTCGAGACCGGAACGCTGGCCGACCTCCGCCACCTCACGCGCACGTCGATCAGCGCCGACCTCGCGGGAGCGCCGCCCGCCGGGCTCGCGTCGATGCCGGGTGTCCACGACGTCGCGGTGGACGGCTCGCGCGTCCGCTTCGAGGTCGACACCGACCGCCTCGACGGCGTGCTCCGCGCGCTGACCGACATCGGCCTGCGCAGTCTCACCTGCCAGCCACCGACGCTGGAAGAACTGTTCCTCCGGCATTACGGTCGCGACGCGGACGACACCGCCTCCGAGGCACGCCCGATCGATTCGAACTCCATCGGATCAAAGTCCATCGGATCAAAGTCCATCGGGTCGAAGGCGGGATCCCGATGACGCAGTATGCCGGCACCACCGCGCTCGCGCGACTGATCGTGCGCCGGGACCGCATCCGGCTCGGCGTCTGGGCGTACGTCATCGCGGGCCTCATCGCGTCGACGGCGTACTCGTTCCGCGGGCTCTATCACTCCGTCGCGGAGCGCGAGGCGTTCGGCGCGTCGATCCGGGCGAACCCGACGCTACTGGCGCTCGACGGGCCGATCTTCAACGCGTCCACCACCGGCGGCCTCACCGCGTGGCGGTTCGGCGGCTTTGCGGCGGTCGCCGCCGCCATGGCAAGCATCTTCACCGTGGTGCGCCACACGCGTGCCGAGGAAGAGTCCGGCCGCACCGAACTCGTCGGGGCCGGCGTGGTCGGCAGGCGCGCACCACTGACCGCGGCCCTGACCGTCGCGATCTATCTCAACGTGCTCGCCGGCGCGCTGACCGTCCTTGTGATGGTGCTGCTCGGCGCGGGTGGCGCGGGCGCCGTTGCGCTGGGCGCCGGCATCACGACGTGCGGCATCGCGTTCGCCGGCATCGCCGCGGTCGCCGCGCAACTGACCGAAGGATCCCGCGCGGCCAACGGCATCGGATTCACCGTGCTCGGCGTGGCCTTCGTACTGCGGGCCGTCGGCGACGCGGCACACGGCGGCACGCTGTCGTTCCTGTCCTGGTTGTCGCCGATCGGCTGGGCGCAGCAGGTGCGGCCGTACGCCGGCGAGCGCTGGTGGGTGCTGGCGCTCGGAGTCGGACTCGGACTTGTGCTGTCCGGTGTCGCGTACGCGCTCGTCGCTCGGCGTGACATCGGCGCCGGGCTGATGCCGCCGCGCCTCGGCCCCGCGTCGGCGCCGCCTGGCTTGCGGAACCCGATCGCGCTCGCCTGGCGGCAGCACCGCGGTTCGCTGGTCGGCTGGTCGGTAGGCATGTTCTTGCTCGGGGTGGCGTACGGCGGCAGCGCGAAGGGTGTCGGCACACTGATCGACACAAGCGCCCAGTTGCGGGACATCATCAACCGGCTCGGCGGGTCACGCGGCCTCACGAACGCATACTTCACGGCCACGCTCGGCATCGGCGCGCTGATCGCGGCTGCGTACGCCGTGCAGGCCACGCTCCGCGCACGCAGTGAGGAGACCGCACTGCGTGCCGAGGTGGTGCTTGCCACGCCGGTGCGACGGGTCACGTACGCCGGCAGCCACCTGCTGCTCGCCGCCGTCGGCGCCGCCGTTCTGCTGGCCGCGACCGGCATCGGGTCCGGGCTCGCCTACGGCATCGCGGTGCACGACGTCGGTGGCCAGCTCGCCGCCCTGGTCGGTGCCGCACTCGCCCAATGGCCGGCGGCCGTGGTCCCGGCCGGGATCGCAGCGCTGCTGTTTGGCGTGGCACCCCGGCTCACCACCGCCGCGTGGGCGCTGCTTGCCGCGTTCGTGATCCTCGGGCAGGTGGGGCCGCTGTTGCACGTTACGCAGCCGGTGATGGACCTGTCACCGTTCACCCACACGCCAAAGCTTCCCGGCGTCGCGGTCACCTACGTACCGTTTGTGCTCCTGACGGGCGTGGCGGTCGCGCTGGCCATGGTCGGGCTGGCCGGATTCCGCCGGCGAGACGTCGGCTAGCAGTCCCCGTACGGATCGCGTCAAGATCCGTGGCGGCGCCGTAGTTATCGCGTCAAGGCCCCTGCCGTTGCTCTGACGGCGGCGTTTCACTTCCTGCGTGGGCCGGTTCACCCGAGCCGGTCGAGCCAGAGGAAGTGATCGCCATGGCGATGTCGATGCGACGCCACCCGGATGTGGTACGGACCGAGGCCATGCCGACCGGTCTCGCTGTGGGGCTCGGCGCGGTCTGGATCATCGTGGCGGCCGTGATCGCGGCCGCGATTCCGGTGCCGGATGCCGAGTGGCGCTTTGCCGTGATGGCGATCGCGGTGGGTCTGTTCGCCGCGTTCTCGCTCGACCAGGTCGCACTGGCGGTGGTGGCCGTGCTTGCTTTCGCGGTGTCCAACGGCTTCCTCGAGGACCGGCTGGGCCAGCTGAGCTGGCATGGCGCGGGAGACCTGTGGCGACTGCTCCTGCTCGTGATGGCGAGTGCGCTGGGCCTCGGGGTTGGTGAGGCGGTGCGTTTCGCCGCCGCCCTTCGCTTCCGGCCGAGCTCCCGCACGCCGCATGGGCGGGCGACCGGTTTGGCGAATCCCGCTCCGAGCGTCCACCAAGGACCGAACACTTAGGGCGTGCGACCGCCCGATTTGACGGGGCGATCGATTAACAAAGCGGGCACGTCGCACTGGCGTGCCCGAGCACATGACAGGAGGAGAGCACGGTGCCTGATCTGGCCTTCGTGCTGTTGACCGTGGCGCTGTTCGCCGTCTTGATGCTGGTCGTCAAGGGGGCCGAAAAGCTGTGAGCGCAAC
>DASTMZ010000057.1:0-15045 GCA_035713725.1 Micromonosporaceae bacterium | reverse complement strand
CGCGCCCAACCGGTGGCCGATGCCTCGATCGCTTCGTCCACAGTGGATACGTCGACGGTGTGCGACTCGCGGTAGGCAAGCGCCTCGTCGTAGAGCGCTTGCTGATCCGCCTCGAGGGCAGTGCGCACCGCGCTCACCACGTCGTCAATGGCGGTCGGCGACTTCTCACCGGTGGTCCGGCGCACCAGCGTGACGCGGCCCTCGGCGAGGTCGCGGGGGCCGATCTCGACCCGTACCGGATAGCCCTTGAGCTCGGCATCGATGGCGCGCCTCCCGAACGGCGTGTCCACGCGGTCGTCGAACCCGACGCGCACACCCGAATCGCGCAGCGTGTCGCGCACCTTCGCGGCGGCGGTCGCCACGCCGTCGCCGTCCTTGACGACCATCACGTACGCCTGGATCGGCGCGAGGCGAGGCGGCACGCGCAGGCCGTTGTCGTCGCCGTGGCACATGATCAGGCCGCCGATCATGCGCGTCGAGCTGCCCCACGACGTGGTGTAACAAAGTTCGTGGGAACCAGTCGCGCTCGAATACGTAATGTCGAAAGCGCGCGCGAAGTTCTGGCCAAGCTCGTGCGACGTACCCATCTGCAGCGCCTTGCCGTCGCGCATCATGGCCTCGAGCGTGTACGTGCTGGTCGCCCCGGCGAAGCGCTCCCGCACCGTCTTCCGGCCGGGCACGACCGGCATCGCGAGCACGCCCACCATGAAGTCCTCGTACACGTCATGCAGGATCCGCCGAGCGTAGGCCCGCGCATCGGCGAAGTCGGCGTGCGCAGTGTGGCCTTCTTGCCACAAGAACTCGGAGGTACGAAGGAAAACTCGCGGCCGCAGTTCCCAGCGCACCACGTTCGCCCACTGGTTGAGCAGCAGTGGCAGGTCGCGGTAACTGGAGATCCACTTGGCCATGAACTCGCCGATTACGGTCTCGGACGTGGGCCGTACGATGACCGGCTCAGCGAGTTGCTTGCCACCGCCGTGCGTGACGACCGCCAGTTCCGGGCTGAATCCCTCGACGTGCTCCGCCTCGCGGGACAGGTAACTCTCCGGGATGAAGAGCGGGAAGTACGCGTTCTGCGCGTCGGCCGCCTTGATCCGTAGGTCCATCTCGGCCTGCGTGCGCTCCCACAGCGCGTACCCGGTCGGTCGGATCACCATGGTGCCGCGCACCGGGCCGTTGTCGGCCAGCTCGGCCTTGGAGATCACATCCTGGTACCAGCGGGGAAAGTCCTCCGCCTGCGGGGTCAGCACACGCGCCATGAGCCGACATCCTACCGGCGGCCCGGCGCCCGTCCGGCCGCGCGGTTACCGCCGATCGAGCCGATCGCGTGGAGTGGCGTGACAGTGACCTGATCTTGCGGGCGGTTGGATACCTCACGTTCCGCGCCGAAGGATCTTCCATCGGCGCGCGCGCCGCACGTGTCATCCACAGTCGCGTATTCGTGCTATCGCGGCGGTCCCGCGCGGCTCAACATGATGCGGTGCCGCCGTCGCCGCGGGTGCCGCGCGAACTTCGCCTCCTACCGTTTCGTGGCTCCGCCGCAGTCGCCTCCGGGCTGTTGACGTGGGGCCAGCTCCGTGGCCCGACGTGGCGCCGTCTACTGCCCGATGTGTACGTGGCCGCCGACGTCGAAGTCGACCATCGCCTGCTCTGCGGCGCCGCGCTGGTATTCGCGCGTCGAGCGGGCGGGACCGGTTTCGTAGCCGTAAGCGGTTCGAGTGCCCTGATGTGTTGGGGTATCGACGTCGTTCAGCCGCGGACTCAGTTCGTCGAGCTCACGGTGCCGTCGGCGCGTCGGCTCGACTCTCGGCCCGGAGCGCTCCGGCTCGTGCGGTCGATCCTGCGCGCACACGAGGTGGCGACGTTCGGCTCGCTGACACTGACATCTCCGGCTCGGACGGCCTTCGACGTTGTCCGGCGGTGCGGCCGTGTCGACGGCATTGTCGCGTTAGACGCGATGCTGCGGCAGCGTCTCTTGCCGCGGCAAACCTTGCTGGACTACGCCCTCGAGGTCGCGGGCCGGCCAGGCTGCCGGATGTTCGCCGACGCCATCGCGCTGGCCGAACCGCTGTCAGAGTCTCCGATGGAGACGCGCTGCCGGCTGGCACTCATGGACGGCGGTCTACCCCGGCCTGTCGCGCAGTACGTCGTGCGAGACATGTCCGGCCGTTTCGTGGCGCGACTCGATCTCGCGTATCCGTCCCATCAGATCGGCATCGAGTACGAGGGCGACTACCACCGCGAACGGACCACGTTCCGGCGAGATATCGAGCGCATCAACACGTTGACAGCATTGGGCTGGATCGTTGTACGCACCACTGCCGACGACATTTATCGCAACCCGGACCAACTGGTACGTCGCATCAACGAGTTGCTTCGGCGGCAACGCCCATGATCCGCGCGACTGCGGTCTCATTGTCGTGATCAAGGCGAAATTTGGCGGCCGAACGACAACCTAACCGCACTCATGATGATCGAGGAAAGGGCAAGCGAGCGGGCGTGCGTGCGGCTACAGCACGACGCGACCGCGAAGCACGATGCGCTTCGGGTCGCGAAGAGTGTGAAGATCCCGGCGGGGGTCGGCGTCGTACACGACAAGGTCGGCGAGCCCGCCCTCAACGAGTCCGGGAAAGCCCAGCCACTCGCGGGCGCCCCACGAACCGGCCGCCAGCACGGCGTCGACTGACATCCCGGCCTTGTCGTGGAGCATAAGCATTTCGGCGGCGGCCATCCCGTGGTCGATGCCACCGCCGGCGTCGGAGCCGACGTACACCGGCACGCCCGCGTCCACCGCCGCACCAACTATTGATGGGAAGGCAGCGCGCAACCGGCGCATGTGCTGCGCGTAACGGGGGAACCGAGCATCCGCCGACGCCGCGATCGCCTCGAACGTCTCGATGTTGATCATCGTCGGCACCAGCGCCGTGCCACGTGCGGCCATCTCCGCAATGCCGTCTGCCGTCAGCCCCGTACCGTGTTCGACGCAGTCGATGCCGGCCGCCACGAGCGCCGCGACCGACTCCTCGGCGAAGCAGTGCGCAGTCATGCGTACCCCCGCTTCGTGTGCGGCCTGCACCGCGGCGGCGAGCGTGCCCACGTCCCACGCCGGCGATAGGTCGCCAACCTCGCGGTCGATCCAGTCGCCGACCAGCTTTACCCAGCCGTTACCGGCCTTCGCCTGCGTCGCGACCGCGCCAGCGACGTCGGCTGCCACCACTTCCACGCCGATGTCACGCAGATATCGGCGGACCGGCGCGACATGCTGGCCGGCGCGAGCCAGTCGCGGGACGTCAGGGTCGTCGTCGAGTTCGCCATACGGGTACGGCGAACCAGCGTCCCGGATCGCGAGTACGCCGGCGTCGCGATCGACCGCGGCCAGCGCACGCGCCTCGTCGAGTCCGGCAATCGGCCGTGACCCTGGCGCGATTCCGATGTGACAGTGCGCGTCCACAAGGCCGGGCAGCACGAAGCCGCGGTCGCTGATCGTGTCGGCGCCGGGAACGGGCGTCCTAGTAACGCGGTCGCCGACCAGCCAGAGGTCAACGACGTCGTCGTCGGGCAGAAGCACACCACGGACGTGCAAGGCCATGCCGACACTCTGACATGCGTCCGACGATGCCGGGAGTCGGGGAAGGTGGGGCTACTTCTCGTCCTTCTTCGAGAACTTCGAGAAGTCGAGCTTCGGCGCCTGGAACCCGCCGCCGAGTCCGGACGGGTCGAGGCCGGGCGGCAGCTGCCCGCCGGGCGGGCCACCGGGCAGACCGGCCGGGAATCCGCCCGGCAGTCCGGCGGGCATGCCACCCGTACGCGGACCCGACCCGCCCTTCGTGCCCTTGCGCTTGTTCTTCGGCGACTTCGTCGCCTTGCGACGGCCCGGCATGCCCATCATGCCGCCCATCTGCTTCATCGCCTTCTGTGCCTCGGCGAATCGGTTCAGCAGCTGGTTGACGTCCATCACGGTGACGCCGGAGCCGCGGGCGATGCGGGCGCGGCGCGAACCGTTGATGATCTTCACGTTGGTACGCTCCGCCGGAGTCATCGACCGGATGATCGCGGTGACGCGGTCGAAGTGGCTG
The DNA here is from genome assembly GCA_035713725.1 of Micromonosporaceae bacterium. Taxonomy (GTDB): domain Bacteria; phylum Actinomycetota; class Actinomycetes; order Mycobacteriales; family Micromonosporaceae; genus DASQPR01. Next base: position 10,969 of record DASTMZ010000057.1, on the reverse strand, counting down.
TCGTCCAGCTCGGCGAGCTGCTGCTTCATCTGCGCGCCCATGCCGGGCATCATGCCGATGAGGTTCGCGATCGGACCCATGCGCCGGATCGCGATCAGCTGCTCCAGGAAATCCTCGAGGGTGAACGTGTCGCCGCCGAGCACCTTGGCGGCCATCTTCTGCTTCTGGTCCTCATCGAACACCTGCTCGGCCTGCTCGATGAGGGTCAGCACGTCACCCATGCCGAGGATCCGGCTGGCCATCCGATCGGGGTGGAAGACGTCGAAGTCCTCGAGCTTCTCACCGGTGGACGCGAAGAGGATCGGCTCTCCGGTGACGTGTCGGACCGACAGCGCCGCACCGCCACGCGCATCGCCGTCCAGCTTGGACAGCACGATGCCGGTGATCCCCACGCCGTCCCGGAACGCCTCGGCCGTGGCGACCGCGTCCTGGCCGACCATCGCATCGATCACGAAGACGATTTCGTCGGGCGAGACCGCGTCGCGGATGCGTACCGCCTGGTCCATCATCTCGCCGTCGATGCCGAGGCGGCCGGCGGTGTCGATGATGACGATGTCGCGCATCGCACGCTTCGCATGCTCGATCGAGTCCTGCGCGACGCGTACCGGATCGCCGCCGTGGTGGTGCTCGCCGGCCGCATCGACGACGCTGCCGAGCTCCGGCGCGAAGACCTCGACGCCCGCCCGCCGGCCGAGCACCTGAAGCTGGTCGACCGCGTTCGGACGCTGCAGGTCGGCCGCGACGAGCATGGGCTGATGGCCGAGCTTCGCCAGATGCAGCGCGAGCTTGCCGGCGAGGGTCGTCTTTCCGGAACCCTGCAGGCCGGCGAGCAGGATCACGGTGGGCGGCTGCTTGGCGAAGCGCAGCCGGCGGGCCTCGCCGCCGAGGATGCCGACGAGCTCCTCGTACACGATCTTGATAACCTGCTGTGCCGGGTTCAGTGCCTGCGAGACCTCGGCACCGAGCGCCCGCTCCTTCAGCGACGCGATGAACGCCCGCACCACCGGCAGCGCGACATCGGCCTCCAGCAGCGCCAACCGGATCTCCCGCGCGGTCGCGTCGATGTCCGCCTCGGACAGCCGCCCCTTGCCGCGCAATCGTGTGAAGATGCCGTTGAGCCGGTCGCTCAGTGTGTCAAACACGCCGCTTCATCCCTGAAAGTCCGATTCATCGCCGCGCTGACGCGCAGGCCACTGACGAGGGTAGCCGGCCGGCGTTACGTCCCGCATGTCCCGCCCTGCGCCGTGTCCGGTCGGGGTCTCGGCCGCAGGCGCCGCCTTGCGCAGGCCGGTTCGGGCATCCGCCGCCGAGTTACGTCGCGGCGGCGAGGACGGCCGCGGTGACCTGCGCCCGCACGGTCGGGTCCGGCCATGGCCCGGCCAGGTAGAACGCGTCGACCACGTCGCCGCCGAGGGTCGCGAGCCGCGCCGCGCGTACGTCGACGTCGCAACGGTGCAACGCCTGTGCGACGCGATACAGCAATCCCGGCGCATCCGCCGCTCGCAACTCCACCACGGACGCATCAGTCGCATCCGCGTGCCACGACACCACCGGCTCGGTGGGCGTTGCGCGAGTCGGGCGTGGGGCCGCCAATCGCGCGAACCGGTCCGCGCTTATCTCACCGGTCGCGGCCAGCCGAAGATCAACACCGAGGCGGGTACGGTCGGGAGCCGCCCCGAACCGCGGCGCGACCGTCACGCGCACCACGGCGCGGTCGCCGGCCGTCCACGTGTCGGCACCGATCACGTCCAGCCGGTGCAACGCGAGCACACCGGCGACCGCGGCCAGGAGTCCGCGACGATCGAGCGCGGCGACCGTCACCGCGTCGTCCGCGATGTCGACCGCGGGGAGCGGACCGGTGGGCACCCCACGATGACCGGCCGACTCGGCCGGCAATACGCCGTCGGTTAGCAACCGCCCCACGTTGCGGACGAGATCGCCGACGAGGCGGGTACGCCATGTCGATGTCGCCGCCGGCCCGGCCGCCCGTGCGTCGGCGAGCGCCAGCGCGTGCAGCAGCTCGAGCGTGCCGCTGTCGCCAACGGCCTCCGCCACGGTTGCGATGGTGACCGGATCGCTGATGTCTCGCCGCGTCGCGATGGTCGGCAGTAGAAGGTGGTGTTGCACCAATGTGGTCACGGTTGCCACATCATCGGCCGGGAACCCCATCCGTGCCGCGATATCCGACGCGATCGACGCACCGACCGAAGCATGATCCGAGCCGAGATGCTCCGACCCGAGATGTTCCGATCCGAGGCCCTTTCCTGCGTCGTGCAGCAACGCGCCGACCAGCAACAGATCCGGGCGGGACACGTCACGAACGTACGAGCACGCTGCCACCACCGTCCCCGTCAAGTGTCGGTCAACGGTGAACACGTGGATCGGATGATGCTGCGGCAATCCGCGCAGTCGATTCCACTCCGGCAGCCAGGTGCCGACGATGCCGTACCGGTCACATGCCTCCCACACCGGCAGCAGCGACGGCCCGGACCCGAGCAATGTCACGAATGCCCGCCGTGCATCCGACGGCCACGGTGCCGGCATGGGTTCGGTTGCGAAGCGCGCGAGCCAATCCAGCGTGCCGCGCGCGATCGGCAGACCCGAGGTGGCGGCCGCCGTCGCGACGCGAATGGAGAGCCCGGGGTCCGGGCGCGGACCAACCGCGGTGCGCGCCAGCACGACCTCACCGTCGCAGGTGACAACGTCGCGCGCGATCGGGGTACGCAGCGGACGCCGTGACCTCGTCGGCGCGCCCCGCCATCGCTCGACCGCCCGCCAGGCGTCGTCCAACGCGTACGCGATGGTCCGCGCATCCGTGGACACCCGCCGCAGCAACGCGTCGCCGGCACCGGCCCCGACCAGTACCGAAACCGCACTCCGTTCCTGGGCACGGATCCGATCGAGCCGGCGGCCGGCCGCAACGTGGAGCGCGTCGCGGACATCGAGAAGCCGCCGGTGAGCGGCCCGCACCGCCGGGCGATGCGCGTCGGTGATGCCGAGCGCGCTGATCGCCCGCACCACCTGGACGTCACGCAACCCGCCGCGCGACTCCTTCACGTCGCCCTCGAGGAGAAACGCGAGGTCGCCGTGGCGGGCGGCCCGCTCGTCGACGGTGGTACGCAACCGAACAAGTGCCCGGCCAGCGGTACGTCGCCACTGGTCGTACGCCGCGGTGCGCAACTGCTCGGACAGGCGCGCGTCGCCGGCGATGTGGCGTACGTCGAGTAGTGCGAGCGCAACCCGTACGTCGTCGATCGCGACCGATAGCGCCTCGGGCAGGGTACGCACCGAGTGGTCAAGGGACACGCCCGCATCCCAGATCGGGTACCAGATGCGATCCGCGACCTCGGCGACCGGTGCGCCGGAATGCACGAGGAGCAAGTCGACGTCGCCGTGTGGCGCACACTCGCGCCGACCGAGGCCGCCGGTGGCAACGAGCGCGAAGCCCGAGTCGCACAGCAGCGGCCCCCCGACGGCACTGTGGAACAGACCTGCCAGCCACAGGTCGAGCGCAGTCGCACGCTCCGCGCGTGCGACTGCGCCGACTTGCGTTGCGGCTACCGACATTTGATGTGCGCCAGAAACGGTCAGAGCGCGTCGATGCCGCGCTCGCCGGTGCGGACTCGGATCACGTCGTCGACGGGCGTCACCCACACCTTCCCGTCACCGATCTTCCCGGTTCGGGCAGCGTCCACGATCGCGTCCACGATCTTGTCGACGTCCACCTCGTCCGTGACGACCTCGACCCGAATCTTCGGTACGAATTCCACGGTGTACTCGGCACCGCGGTATACCTCCGTGTGGCCCTTCTGCCGGCCGTACCCCTGCACTTCGCTCACGGTCAGGCCGTTGACGCCCAGCGCATGCAACGCATCCTTGACCGCGTCGAGTTGGTACGGCTTGATCACCGCGGTGACCAGCTTCATGCTCAGTCCCTCCATGAGTTCACGATTCCCGACCGGCCGCTAACCGGCGACCTTCTGCGGTTCCGGTTCGCCAGCGGCATCCGGTTCCGGTTCGCCAGCGGCATCCGGTTCCGGTTCGCCAGCGGCACCCGGTAGCGGCGAACCCTCCGAGGCGGCGGAGGCCGCGCCTCGAGTGATGCCGGCCATCGCGAACGCGCCGCTGCCCGATGAGCCGGACGTCAGCTCGTACGCGCTTTCCGCGTGCTCGGCCACGTCGATGCCGTCCACCTCGATCTCTGGTGCGGCGCGGTAGCCCATCGTCTTCTCGATGACCCAGCCGAGCGCGAACGCGACTGTGAACGAATAGACCGTGACGATGCCGCTGCACAACGCCTGCCGGCCCAGCTGTGTCAGCCCGCCGCCGTAGAACAGGCCGTTCGCCGCGCCAGCGTTGAACGCGGTCGTGCCGATCAGGCCGATCGACAGCGAGCCGACCCAACCGCCGACGAAGTGCACGCCGAACACGTCGAGTGAGTCGTCGACTCGCATGCGGTACTTGAGTCCGACCGCGAGCGCGCAGACCGCCCCGGCCACGAGTCCGAGTGCCACTGCGCCGAGCGGCGACACGTACGCGCAGGACGGCGTGATCGCCACCAGACCTGCGACCGCGCCGGACGACGCGCCGACCATCGTTGGCTTACCGTTGCGAATCCACTCGACGATGATCCAGCCGAGCAGCGCCGCCGCCGTGGCGTCCTGGGTGTTGACGAACGCGATGGCGGTGACGCCGTCCGCGGTGAGTTCCGAGCCGGCGTTGAAACCGAACCAGCCGAACCACAGCAGGCCGGCACCGAGCGCGACCATCGGTACGTTGTGCGGTTTGAAGCTGTCGCGCGGCCATCCCACCCGTCGCCCGAGCACGATCGCGAGAGCCAGCGCCGCCGAACCGGCGTTGATGTGCACGGCCGTCCCGCCGGCGAAGTCGAGCGCGTGCAGCTTCGCGCCGATGAATCCGCCACCCCAGATCCAGTGCGCGACGGGTACGTACACCAGGGTGAACCAGCCGAACGCGAAGACCAGCCAGCCGGCGAACCTCGCCCGGTCCGAGATCGCGCCACTGATCAGCGCGACCGTGATGATCGCGAACATCATCTGGAACGCGAGCACGACGTAGGTCGGGATGCCGATCGGCGTCCCGCCGACCGTCCAGATCTCGCCGACGAAGTTCTTCGTGCCGAGATATTGCGTGAAGCTGCCGATGACGTCGTTCACGCCGTTGTTGCCGTTGGTGCCGAACGCAAAGCTGAAGCCGTAGATGATCCACAGCACCGAGATGAGCCCGATGCACGAGAAGCTCATCATCATCATGTTGAGTACGCTCTTCGACCGGTTCAGCCCGCCGTAGAACAGCGCGAGCCCCGGCGTCATGAGCAGCACCAACGCGGTGGACGCGAGCAACCACGCGGTGTTGCCCGTGTCGATGGTCGGTCCGTCCGCGAGCGCGGCGAGCATGCTGCCTCCCTGGGTAGCGTTGCCTCCCTCCGGCAGCAGCAGCCCCATCGCTCACGCGCCGGTTGCCCGCACTCTGGCGCGCGGCTGTTTCGCGCACGGTCGCCGTGCGATTTCACGGCGATGTCGGATTGTTTCGATTCGGTGAACGCTGGTCTCGCGCGGTGCGCGGAGAGCTCAGCGCGCCCGCGCGACGTTAGCGCAGGGCGCCCTCGAGGTAGGCGCGCTCGACGTCGATCAACCTAAGGTCGCGCTCCGGTCGGCGCAGGTGGCCCTTTTGCACGATCCGTACGAACGCCGGCTCGCCGGCCGCCGCCATGCGCCGGATGCCCTCGATGTGGTCGACGATCCGTTGCCGGATGGTGCCCACGAGTCGGACGCGGTCGGCCTGCGTGAGCCCGTACGAGTCGGCGAACAGCCGCAACCGGTACGGCCGGTGGACCCGCCCCCAGCCCAGCGTCGCGGTATCCCGATCGGAGAAGATGGGTACCCAGGTCCACGCCGCGTACGCCACGTCGTAGAGACGGGTACCCGGCGACGCCAGGTCGAAGTCGATGAGCGCCAACGTGCCGTCCGGTCGCCAGATCATGTTGTGCGGAGCGGCATCGTGGTGACATACCACCTCGGCGTCCCGCGGCGGCGGCCCGAACGCACGCCACACCGCGTTCGCGGGCGGTCGGTAGCCGTACTGCGCGTCGTGGAACATCCGTAGCGTCGTCGCGACCGCGGCGAGCGCCTTGTCGGTGACCCACTGCTGACCGAGCGGATAGCGTCCGCAGTCGCCGGCGATGAACGACAGCACCTCGCGCCCGCGCTCGTCGATGCCCAGCGCGCGCGGCGAGCCGGTGAAGCCGACCGCTTCGAGGTGACGCAGCAGCCCATGTACCGCGGGAGTCCACGGCCCGGCATTTCGGCGCACGGTGTCGCCGACGCGCACGACGGTGCTCGTGCTGCCGCCGAGGAGTGGAATCTCGGTGTGGGTCACCGGACCGACGCTACGCGATGGTGACCCGCTGGGCGTGACACCCTGCTGGTCACCGATCGCCGACCGAAAAGGCGTCTGCGCCACGGCTTACTGTTCGTTCTCGCCCATCCGGGCCGCCAGCAACACAGCGCGTCGACGTCGCCTGTCTCATTGTTCGTCTCCGCCCATCCGGGGCGCCAGCAACACAGCGCGTCGACGTCGCGTCTGTCACTGTTCGTCTCCGCCCAGGAGGGCGTCGACGCCGTGCCTCATTGTTCGTCTCCGCCCAGGAGGGCGTCGACGAACGCCTTCGGCTCGAATGGCGCGAGATCGTCCGCGCCCTCGCCGAGCCCGACCAGCTTGACCGGGATGCCGAGCTTGCGTTGGACGGCGATCACGATGCCGCCCTTGGCCGTTCCGTCGAGCTTCGTCAGCACGACGCCGGTGACGTCACAGACCTCGGTGAAAACGCGGGCCTGCTCGAGGCCGTTCTGGCCGGTCGTGGCGTCGAGTACGAGCAGCGTTTCGTCGACCGGCCCGTGTCGCTCCACGACGCGCTTGACCTTGCCCAGCTCGTCCATCAGCCCGACCTTGTTCTGCAGCCGGCCGGCCGTGTCGATGAGCACCGCGTCCACGCCGGTATCGATGCCGCGCTTCACCGCGTCGAACGCCACCGCCGCTGGGTCGCCGCCCTCCTTACCGCGGACCACCTCGGCGCCGACCCGGCCGGCCCACGTCGCGAGCTGGTCGGCGGCGGCCGCCCGGAACGTGTCGGCCGCACCGAGCACAACGCTGTGGCCGTCGGCGATTAGCACTCGGGCGATCTTGCCGCAGGTCGTCGTCTTACCAGAACCGTTCACGCCGACCACCAGGAACACCGCCGGGCTGCCGTCGTGTGGCGCGGCTTGCAACGACCGGTCCATCTCGGGTTCCAGGGCGGCGAGGAGCTCGTCGGCGACAAGCTGGCGCAGCTCGGTCTCGGATCGCGTACCGAGCACGCGACTGCGCTCCCGCAACCGCGTCACGATGTCCTGGGTCGCATCCACCCCGACGTCCGCGCGGATCAGCGTGTCCTCGAGGTCCTCCCACGCCTCGTCGTCGAGGTGGTCGCGGGACAGCAGCGCCAGCAGGCCCTTGCCGAGCGCGCCCTGCGAACGGGACAGACGCGACCGCAGTCGAACGAGACGGCCCGCGGTCGGCGCGGGGATCTCGGGTGCGATCTCGACCGGGACGACAGGCGGCGCCTCCACCGGCGCCTCGGGCGGTGCGGGCGGCGCGGGCGGACCCGCCGGCACCTGAGGTGGCACGGTCGGAGCGGGCGCCGTCGGTTTCTCGACGCGCTCCGGCGCTCGCTCGGGTGCCCGTACGCCGCCGGGCCGCGTCGCGTCCTCGCGGAGCGGCGGGCGCGTGCCATCGTCTGGCCGGCGCAGCGGCCGCCGCCGGGTGCGCGGCAGCGCGGCGAGCACGACGCCGAAGAGCACCACGATTCCGACGATGATCGGGACGAACACTTGCCAACCCATGGCGGCAATCCTGACAGATCCGTCGGGCGTGGGCGGCAGAGCCCGCGCTACGTGTCGGATCGTTGGTTGGCGCGGCGTTGCCGAGCACGCATCCGGATGCCGTCGATGATCAGCGTCAGGCCGGCCTCGAACGCGCGGTCGCTCTGCGGATCGCCGACCTCGCGTAGCGCCTCGGTGAGCAGGGGATAGTCCGCGAACCCGGCCAGCGCACGATCGACCTCACCGGGTTCGAGGTCTTCGACGGCCGCCCCACGCATCCGCTCGGCCTGCTCTTCGAGGGCGAAACCGGTGACGAAGTTGCTGACCGTGATCAGTGCTTCGAGGGCGTCCGGTGCGGTCATGCCGGTTTCCACCAGCACGCCGATGTCCGCCTCGATGTCGTGCCAAAGGCTATCCAGCGGGTGCGTCGACGCGGCCAGCATGGCGCCGTCCCGGTGCCCATTGAGCGAGTGCCGGCGGTCCCGCGCGCGCTGCTTCAGCCAGCGTTGCCAGGACTCGCCTTCGTCCGGCGGTCGCGGTGGTGCCTCGGCGGCCGAAATCGTCGCGAACACCTGGTCCAGCAGTTCCTGCTTGTTCTTGAAGTGCCAGTAGAGCGCGGGTGCCTGCACGCCTAACTCATTGCCGAGCCGGCGCAGCGTGAGCCCGTCCAGGCCGACCTCGTCGAGCAGGCCGATCGCGGCCTGGACGACCTGCGCGCGATCCAGCGTCACGATTGCCACGTTAACGCCGTTCGACCCGCAAGATCGTCAGAATCAACGGGTACGGTGTGCCGATGGTCGACATCGAGATCAACGGCATGACGGTGACGAGAACGGATCCACCGTACGAGGCCGACGAGCGTACGACGCTCGAGACGTTCCTCGACTACCACCGCGCCACGCTGATGTGGAAGTGTTCCGGGCTCACCGACGAGCAGTTGCGCACTCGCGCCGTGTCGCCGTCGTCGCTGTCGCTGCTCGGCCTCGTACGCCACATGACCGAAGTGGAGACCGGCTGGTTCTCCGGCTTCGCCGGTCGCAAGAAGCCGCCGCGCTACTGGTCAGACGGCAACCGCCACGGCGACTTCGACGACGTCGACGCGGTACCCGTGGCCGAGGTTCTCGCGGCATACTCCGCAGAGTGCGACGACTCCCGTGCTGCGGTGGCCGGCCGCGGTCTCGACGAGACATTCGTCAGTCGACGCGGCCACAACATCTCGCTGCGGTGGATCTACGTACAAATGATCGAGGAGTATGCCCGTCACAATGGCCACGCCGATCTGATCCGCGAGCGCCTGGACGGTGCGACCGGCAGGTAGCACCGGCGGTCCGGCTTCATACACTGGTACTCATGGCTGCGCTCGAACTCGTCTGTCCACTGTGCGCCAATCGCGAATTCCGCGAGGAGCAGGGACGTCTGCCGGCCGGCTTCGGCCACCATCGGATGACGCTGATGGTCTGCACTCAGTGCAACTTCGTGCTGCATTTCTACAAGAAACGAGCAATGAGCTAGATCGGCTAACCGTTGCGCCACGCGGTTTGCGCCCTCGGCCCACCGTCGATGGCTATGCTGCGGAGATCACCGAGCCCGATCGACCGCCGGAGGACGACGCGGATGGACTCCCTCGGCGCCGAGTCGTCCGATGATCGCGACGCTCTCACCTCGTCCGAACGGGCGCGCCGTCCGGAAGCCCGGACCCGCGGTATCGATCGTCTCCTGACCTTCAGCGACGGCGTGGTCGCGATCGCGGCGACACTGCTGATCTTGCCGCTGGTCGACGCCGCCGTCTCCATCGGCCACCGCACGGTCGGCGCACTGATCGACGACGAGCGGCATGCGCTCTTCGCGTTCGTGCTCAGCTTCGCGGTCATCTGCAACTTCTGGTTCATTCACCACCAGGTGTACGAGCATGTCATCGCGTACACGCCCGCACTCGTCGTGGCCAACTGCCTGTGGCTGCTGTGCATCGTTTTCCTGCCGTTTCCGACCGAGCTCATCGGCGGCTCCAATCGGCAGGGCCGGATCGGCGATGGCCTCTACGTCGGGACCATGCTCGTCGCGACGATCGCGAACATGCTCGCCAGCTGGATCATTGCTCGCTCGCCCGAACTACGCGAGCAGTCCGCGCCGCGAGCGTCGATCAATCGGGCGGTGTACGCGACCTGCGCGATGGCGTTGGCGTTTGTGATCGCGGTCACGCTGCCGCGAATCGGACTCTGGGGCTTGTTGCTGCTGCTCGCACCGTCGGAGCGCATCGACGGCTACGTACGCGACCGGTGGCACCGATGGCACGGCTAGCAGCGTGACTAGGCTGCGCGGCAGGCGAGTCAAAGCCCGAACGCAGCGCGGATGTAGTGCAGATCGCCGACTCCCGTGTACCGATAGGCGAGCAGGCCGGCCGCGCGGGCGCCGGCGACGAAGCGCGCGGAATCGTCCACGAACAGGCACTCGGCCGGAAGCACTCCTAGCGCGCGACAGGCGACCGCGAAGAACTCGGGATGTGGCTTCGCCACGCCGATCGAGGACGCGTTGACGACGGTGTCGAACAGGTCCGCGATGCCGAAGTCGGCGAGGTCCGCGTCCAGCCGGTCGGTGCCGTTCGTGGCCAGCCCGACCGGGATTCCGGCGGCTCGTACGTCGAGCACGAGGGACCGTACGTCGGGGTCGATCTCGCCGTGGTACGTCTGCCACTCCGCGACGGCGGCCGGCGCACCGAGCGCGGCGCCGACGCCGGCCATCCAGTCGTCGTGTGAGATGCGTCCGAGGACCGCGGGCGTGACGCGCTCGGGCGCAAACGCAGTCGCCATCAACGATCCGGCGGCGAGACCATGGCGGCGCTCGACGCCCGCGTCCCATTCCCGGTCGAAGACGCGCAGCACGCCGTCCATGTCGATGAGGAGCGCGGTCGGACGCCGCCGTGTCGATGCGGTCACCCAGTCGGGACCTCGGTCGTCGGCACGTCGGTCACTCGCCCGCCTCGTCGCGCTCCAGACGCTGACTGATCACCTCGGTGACGCCACCCCGCATGGTGACGCCGTAGAGCGCATCGGCTATCTCCATGGTGCGCTTCTGGTGCGTCACGATGATCA